>CAZREY010000006.1:0-21414 GCA_964599015.1 uncultured Thiobacillus sp. | reverse complement strand
GAGGGCATAGCCCAGGGCGAACAGATACCCCATGGCCCCCAACCCGGAAATCACCCCCACCGCCTTGTCGGAGAAATACGAATGCTGGCGGAAGGGCTCCCGGGCGTGGACGTTGGACAGATGCACCTCGATGAACGGTATTGAGACCCCCGCCAGGGCGTCGCGGATGGCGACGCTGGTATGGGTGAAGGCGGCGGGGTTGATGATGATGAAACCGACGTTTTCCTGGCGCGCCGCGTGGATGCGCTCCACCAGCGCGTGCTCGGCATTGCTCTGGAAACATTCCACGGCCACGCCCACGTCCCGCCCCTGATCCCGGAGGGCGGCATCGATATCGGCAAGGGTTTGATGGCCGTAGTGTTCCGGTTCCCGAGTACCCAACAGGTTGAGATTGGGGCCGTGGAGGACCAGAATGCGCTTGCCCGGCTGGTCTGCCTGGATCTCCGTGGCAACCGAAGATTTTGGCGTTCGCTTGCGTGCCATGTACGAGCAGGCCGGTTGTTGGAATGGCGGCAAGTTTGCCGGAAATTACCTCTTGATGTCCATAAATCGACGAAAATCGGCTCATATGGTTTTGATGAAAAATAGCTGCGATTAGCCGCGAATGTCTTCCAAATCCCCTCATTCACTGGTGCTGTGGCGCTTCATGGATGGCAAACCCGGCCACGAGAAACAGACTTTGGGACTATGCAGCGCGCTGGAGCGTATCACCCCCGCCCAAACCATCAACATTCCCGTATCAGGGGGGTGGAAGCATCTTGGTTATTGGATGACAGGCCGATTCCCGGCCGGACGCGGACTGCCTGCGCCTGATCTGCTCATAGGCGCGGGACATGCCACCCATGTGCCCATACTGGCGGCTCGCCGGGCTTACGGGGGGAAAGCCGTGGTGCTGATGCGTCCCAGCCTGCCCCTGCGCCTGTTCGACCTGTGCCTGATTCCGGAACATGACGCGCCGCCGCTCCGCGCCAACGTGGTTTCCACCCTTGGCGCCCTCAACAACCTGACCCCTCGGGCAGGACATATCCCGGACAGGGGGCTGATCCTGGTGGGCGGCCCTTCAGGCCATTTCCATTGGGACTCCTGGGCCGTCGCCCGCCAGATCGGCGAACTGGTCCGGTCTCGGACGGACATGACCTGGACCTTGACCACTTCCCGACGCACCCCCCCCGAATTCCTCGGCAATCTGGAGGCCGCCCCCTTGGAACGGTGCCCCGTGGAAACCACCCCGCCAGGCTGGCTGGAAGACCGTCTCGACCGCTCCGGCGAGGTATGGGTGACGCCGGACAGCGTATCCATGGTGTACGAGGCCCTCACCGCCGGCTGCCGCGTGGGCCTGCTGGACCTGCCGGCCAGGAGGGGCTCCCGGGTGGCCCGGGGGGTCATGGAGTTGAAGGCGAAAGGCATCGTCTCTTCATTCCCCCTGGCGCCCCCCTCCCCCTCCCCCCTGGATGAAGCGGGGCGATGCGCCGCCATCATCCTCGAAAGATGGTTCTCATGAAGCCCCTCACCATCGTCCAGGTCCTGCCTGCATTGGAATCCGGCGGTGTCGAGCGCGGCACACTGGAGGTGGGCAGGTACCTGGAGGAACACGGCCACCGTTCCATCGTCATCTCCGCCGGCGGGCGCATGGTGGAACAACTGGTGCGGGAAGGCAGTGAACACGTCACCTGGGATATCGGCCGCAAGAGCCTGTGGACCCTGCGCCTCATCCCCCGGCTGCGGCGCTTCCTGAGGGAAAACCAGGTGGACATCCTGCATGCCCGCTCCCGGATGCCGGCGTGGGTGTGCTATCTGGCCTGGAAGGGCATGGCCCCACAAATCCGGCCCCACTTCGTCACCACCGTGCATGGTCTGTATTCAGTCAATGCCTACAGTGCCGTCATGACGAAGGGAGAGATAGTGATTGCCGTGTCCCGCACCATTGAAACCTATATATACCGGAACTATCCCAATACCCCCCCTGGCCGCGTCGTCGTCGTTCCGCGCGGCGTCAAGCGTGCAGCTTTCCCCTTCGGCTACCGCCCTGCTCCAGACTGGCTGGCCCGTTGGTACCGGGACCACCCGGAACTGCTGGGCAAACGGGTGCTGCTGCTACCCGGCCGCATCACCCGCCTGAAGGGCCACGAGGACTTCCTGCGTCTGATCGCCGCCCTACGGACACGGGGCCTGCCAGTGCACGGTCTGGTAGTAGGGGGCGCCGAAGTACGCAAACAGACCTACATGGACGAAATCCACCGCCTTACAGAGCGGCTGGGCCTCAATAAGGCTGTTACCTTCACCGGCCAGAGGGACGACCTCAGAGACATCATGGCAGTGTCAGATATCATCCTATCTCTCTCCACCCAACCGGAATCCTTCGGCCGTACCGTACTGGAGGCCCTTAGCCTGGGAAAACCTGTTATCGGTTATGATCATGGCGGTGTTGGCGAACAACTGGCGGCCTTGCTGCCAGACGGTCGAGTGTCATTGGGCGACATAGCCGGCCTGGAAGAGAGAGTCGTCAGCTGGCTGGAAACTCCCCCTACGATGCCGAGAAGTCATCCATACACCCTGGAAAACATGCTAACAGCCACCCTAAGCCTTTACACCCGCTTGACGCAGACTTGCTCCCCTTCAGGCAAAACACGCGCATGAGCGCATCGCAACCCGCGCCCCTCCTCACCGACATCAGCCACCTAGACATGCCACTGGCCGGGTTGACCAGCGGGCCTAAGGCCGATGGAGCCTTCCCAAGCCTCTTGTGCGCTTCTGATCGAATCGCGCCAACCAAGCGCAGCCCGCATGCTTGGCAGCCCTGATCCGAAAACTCGGTCACGTACATGAACACCCTCCGGAGGAACATAAGCATCCTCGCCCTGAGCGACGGACGCCCGGGGCATTTCAACAAGACCAAGGCACTCATCAATGCCTTGGCTGCCCATGCGGCCGTGCAGGTGAATTGGCAGAACGTCAACTTGCGGTTCAGTGCCTTGCGCCCATTCCTGTCGTTTCTTATCAACAAGGGTCTCCGCCTACCCTCCGCATCCTGGCTAAAGCTTTTTTACAGTGGCGCATCAAGCCCCATCTCCCCGGACTTGATCATTTCAACAGGAGGAAACACGCTCTATGCCAACGTGCTCCTGGCCCGCGTCCATGGCTGCCCGAATATCTTCATTGGCGGCCTACGCAGGCTGGATCCAGTCCATTTCTGGCGAGTCATTTCGCATAAACATAGCCACCCTAGTCCGCCATATCTATATTGGCCGACCACTCTGGTAGACATTCAACCCCATGTGATCCAGGAAAAGGGGGAGGCCCTCATCAAAGAGCACGGCCTGGCTTCCCAACGGTTGTGGGCCCTGCTTGTTGGTGGCGATGGCAGCGGATATCACTACGAACCAGCAGATTTTTCCCTCATGGCGGAAATGATGGCCCTCGCCCATCGCAAACATGGTGTGAGGTGGCTGATCGTCAGCAGCCGCCGTACTGGAACAAAAAACGAACAACATCTCCGTGGCCTATTGGATCTTAACTGGGTAGCGGCCGCATCCTGGAGTTCTGAGCAGGGCTCCAGCGCATACCATGCGATGCTGGGCGCAGCGGAGCGTATCGTCTGCACGGAAGATAGCCATATGATGCTGACCGAAGCCATCGCCACAGGCAAGCCAGTCCTAAGTATCCGCCCCGATGCGTCCAACCCGACCCAGTCTGATTTCCTGGCCCATTATCTGGAGGAAGGTTATCTTAGCCGGCAGACACTGACCGAAGCTGCGCGTGAAGATACACACTGGAACCTGGGCGAGCAGCCCAGGTTTTCCGCACAATTAAATGTGCTGGGGGAACGACTGCATTCTGCGCTGGCCGACGGCTTAACCCAACCGCACTTCGATACGAAATGAATATCTTTGTCCTAAATACCGGACGCTGCGGCTCCACCACGTTCATCAAGGCATGCGCCCACATCGACAATTACACATCGGCCCATGAAAGCCGGAGCGGCATGATTGGAGAAGAACGAATGAATTATCCGCCCGACCACATCGAGGCCGACAACAGGCTATCCTGGTTCCTCGGACGACTGGATGACCGCTATGGCAACAACGCCTTTTACGTACATTTGCACAGAGACCGCGACAAGACCGCCCACAGTTTCGCAACCCGGCATGGCAGAAGCATCATGCGTGCTTATGAACACGGCATCCTGATAAATACACCGCGGCGCCTGGCAGCCTTGGACCTTGCGCTGGACTATTACGACACGGTCACCAGCAACATTCGCTGTTTCCTGAAAGACAAGGATCTGAAAATGAGCATAGACCTGGATACCGCGCAGGATCAGTTCGCGCTCTTCTGGGAGAAGATAAACGCAACCGGCGATCTGGCCAAAGCCCAGGCAGAATTCACCAAGACCTACAATGCTTCCCGTTCCACGCTCGACAAAATCATGGGCCGGTTATTCAACAAATAATCTATTAACAGCGAAGTTTCCAATGCCAGAAGAACGCAGAGTCGCCATCGTTTTCGCCAATATGAAAGGCAATCTTGGCGACTATGCCATCTTGCATGCGATGTTGGACAAAATCGGCAAGCACGAACCGGCATGGGAAATAGACGTCTACGGCCATCCATTGGTAGGCATAGATACCCCCCGGTTTGCCGCATTCAAACAGCTTGCCCCGAATTTCAATATTGCAGGCCAGACCCCAACCCCACCGGCGCCGTCCTTTCTCGGGCGTCTGCTATCCCATACCCTGCGTAAAACGGCGCAGAAGCACGCCATCGAAACCTTCGCGCGTACAAATCGTCCAGCAATGGAGCATTTCAGCCAATATGAGGCGATATTCGTCGCGGGGGGCGACCAGTGGAGTGGCAAGCAGCTCGGCGTGGCCATGTTCGGCACTTTGTCCGCCCTTTGCTCTATCAACCCAAACATCCTGGCCTTCCCATTTTCGGTCAAGGCCAGCATCCTGAACCTCTATGACCGTGCAGTCCTACATGGACTTTTCAGCCATCTCCGCCAGCCCATCATCGCCCGAGACAGTCTTTCGAAAAACATCCTCGACCAAGTCGGACTTTCCGTAATCCAGGGTACGGATTGCGTTTTCTCACTACACGAAACCGCACGGAATATCGCCATCCAGCCTGAGCGAAATCCGGACCGGATACTTATTGTCGTCAAAGGCAAGGAGCCTGACCTGGCCAAGACATTGAGTGGCCTGGTGGGGCGGGGACTAGCGCTAGAACTGCTCACCACATGCCCTCCGGAAGATGGAAACACGTATCAAGCATTATCTTCGCGATTCGATATCCCCTACCGTGCCCCCATGACCTGGCAGGAAATCGTCGCTGAATTCAAGGCCAGCCGCCTGATCGTCACCAACCGCCTGCATGGCCTCATACTGGGGTCACTCGCAGAGGCCCCCCTACTGCCGGTGGCGGACAGGAAAAAAGCGCTTGCCTTTGTGCGCGATGCCGACATGCCCCACCACGTCGTCAGTGCGATGAATCTCACACCCGAAATAATCGAGACGACAGCAGCGGATCGCACCCTCGTCCTCAGCCGTATGCGCGGTTACCTCAATAACAACCGTGCGCAACCCCATTCCCCCTTAAATTGATGGCATTGGAGGCATTCAGATGAGCTGCCCGATCTGTGGTGGAGCCGACCATTTCCAAATAGCGGTAAAAAACGGATACCCATTGCACAGATGCAACCAATGCTCGGGGATCTTCGTACATCCTGCCCCGTCGCAGCAGGAACTGGATGACTTCTACAACGATTACCACAAGACCAGCCAATACAAGGACAAGATCCACTCAAAAATAAAACGCGCTCGCAAGCGCATCGCCGCTCTGAAATTCCGGGCTGGCGATACCTTCCTCGACGTGGGCTGCAATCTTGGTTTCGCGACGGAGGCTGGCCGCATGCTGGGCCTCAAGGCCATGGGCATCGACGTCGACCGGGAAGCCATCACCCGAGCCACACAGCTCTTTCCCGAGGCCAGCTTCAGGTGCGCCGACATCGCCGACCTGGCGACGGAGAGACAACGGTTCGACGTCATCTATTGCAGCGAGGTCATTGAGCATCTGACCACCCCCCTCGCGCTACTGACCCACATCAAGACAGTCATGACGGATCGCGGCGTGCTATTGCTGACCACCCCCGACAATGGCCACTTCAGCTTACCAGCGTCCACGGAAAAACTAGTGGCCTGGAACAATTTCCGCCCGCCCGAACATCTTCTGTACTTCAACAAGAAGTCGCTGAAGATATTGCTGGAAAGGGCTGGTTTCCGGCATATCCACTTCAGCTTTGGCTTCAAACCCACTCTGAAGGTCACTGTTTCCCCGTAACATGGAAAATTATTTCCTTGACCGTTTGCGAAGCAATGGGAAAGACCTTCCGATCCTTCGGCAATACCTGGTTTCGGAGGTGGCAGGACGCGATTGCATCGTCATAGGCTCCGCGCCAGATCCCGTCGTCCCCAACATCAAGGATGCCTATGTCCTTTGCGTCAACGGCTCTGTTCATTCCGCGTATCGCTACATCTCGGCAAAACCGCATCTGACCTATCTGAATGGCGCAATATTCAAGAACACGGACGACTACTCGAACGCCACGATCAGCGTCTTGAGAGAGAAACACCTAGGTGACTTGCTGATCAGCAAATACACCGCCGACCTGTGCCTGCAGAAATTGGACGAAATACAAGCGACCTATGGCCGCGCTTTCGTGCTCTCCCGTTTTGACAAGCGGGTCATAATGGGACAGGCCCTGGGTTATACGTCACTGGGACGCTATCGCCACAAAGCAAACGTCTCGAATGGTTTGTTCATGGCCTCGGTTGCACTCTGGGCCAAAGCGGCGTCAGTCACTTTGGTAGGGTTCTCGTTCAACAATCGCCACGAATACAGCAAGAATGCGGAACTGTCCAAGCGAGGGCACGTGGAGGAGGACTGCCGTTTTCTGGAACTAATGGTTTCTGGAAAATTCCCCGTGTTGACCACCTCACAAGAAATCCACAATAAATTCAAGCTCGTGCTTAGCGAAGCACGACCCGATCTTCCCCAGGTACGTTGACCCTTGCAGGTCAGTTACCGAACGACCGAAAAGATTCAGGAGCAGAATGCCATGAAGCGGCAGGACATCTCGAACTACCAGCATTTTCATGCCAGCAACATCTATGGAACCGGCGGTAAAAACTTTCCATATGTATTGCCACATGTCCTTGCACTTTCTCCCTCGTCGCTAGTGGACTATGGCGCGGGACGCAGCGATATTGCTCTCTGGCTTGGAAAAGCAGTAGGCGCGGCGTCGGTGGCACGCTTCGACCCGGCCGTCCCAGGCATCGACCGAATCCCCGAGGGACAGTTCGACGTAGTAACCAGCTTTGATGTTTTGGAACATATTCCTGATAACGAACTCGACGCGGTCCTGGCAGAAATGGCCGGCATGGCCAGACACGCCCTGCTGGTCATCGATATTGCGCCAGCCAAGGCCATCTTGTCCGATGGCCGCAACGCGCATGTCACCTTGCATGAGGAATCCTGGTGGCAGGCCCGGCTATCCAAGTTTTTCCCCGATATCAAACCATTCAAGATAGGCCGCCCTCATCGTGTGGCGTTCAAGACCTGGCCACAGGAATTTCCCGGGTGGCGCAACAAATTCATTGAAATCAAGGCCAAGCTTTCCAGAAAGTTAGCGCGGCCTTGAGCCCTGACCACAGTGCACAATCGACCATAGCGCCTGGCTGATGCATACCCCATAGTCCAGTAAGGTGGTGACTCCAAGCCTACTTACCCATTCCGCGGATCACGACTTGTCACTCACTCCTCCCCAATTTGGCACCTATGCCCTGTCCCGGCCAGCGCATCATCTTTTGCTTCTTGCTCAACGCCAACCCCAAAACTGGTTGGGGCGCAGACTTGCCCTGATTCTGCGCCGACTAGTTTTGCTTAGGCGAACAGCCCCCATTGACGCCGAAGTAGAGGGGTTACGCATGCGGGTTCATGTCCATGACAACGTCTCCGAACGCAAGTACCTCTTCATGCCAGGTTTTTGCGACCCGGCGGAACGGGAATACATGACAACCCACCTGACTGCACATGGGGTATTCCTGGACATCGGCGCCAATGCGGGCATTTATACCCTTACTGCCGCGCGGAATTACGCCCGCATGGGCGGGCGGGGCCGGGTGCTATCGGTTGAAGCCAATCCCACCATGCAGTCCCGACTTGCCTTCAACGTGGCGGCCAATGGCTTCATGAACTATGTGACTCTGGCCCCCATTGCGCTCTCGGACCACACCGGAGAGGTGGAATTCACCGTGGCGGATGGCAACCTGGGGGAGAGCGGACTAAGCACCCCCGGAGGAAAAAAGCTGCGGGTACCCTGCAAGACGCTAGCCGACCTGTTGCGGGACGAAGGGGTCACCCGGGTAGACGGGATGAAGATCGACGTGGAGGGCATGGAGGACGTGATCCTTGCCCCCTTTTTCCAGGAGGCAGACTCGGTCTTGTTCCCCAATTTCATCATCATCGAGGATTCCGCCCACCGTTGGCGCACAGATCTGCTGACCGTACTGCAGCAAGCGGGCTACCGGAAGCACGCCTCACAGCGCATGAACCTGATCCTGGTGCGGGACAGGACCAACTAAATTGTTCAGAGCAGCACCAGCGTAGCGAGTCCAAGGAAGATGAAGAATCCCATGGAATCGGTGATGAAAGTCAGCAGCACATGTGCTCCAAAGGCCGGGTCGTGCCCGAGGCGCACGATAAGATTGGGTGCCCAATAGCCAGCCATAGAAGACACCAGCAGGTTGAGGAGCATGGCCGCACACATCACCAGGGCCAGGGGCGCGTTGCCGTATAGCATGTAGGTCACCACCCCCATGATGCCACCCCACACCACGCCGTTAAGCCCGGCGATGCTGAGTTCCTTCAGCATCAGCCGGCGGGCGTTGTCCTTGCCGATGAGATTGAGGGCCAGGCCCCGCACCACAAGCGTCAGGGTCTGGCTGCCGGAGTTGCCCCCCATGCCGGCCACGATGGGCATGAGGGCGGCCAGGGCGGCCAGTTTCTCGATGGAGCCCTCGAAGGCCCCCACCACCCGGGAAGCAAACAGGGCCGTACACAGGTTGATGCCCAGCCACAGCCACCGGTTCTTGGCCGCCTTCCACACCGTGGTGAACAAGTCCTCATCCTCCCGCAGGCCGGCGGCCTGGAGCATGTCCGCCTCGGACTCGGCGCGGATGTAGTCCATCATCTCGTCCACGGTCAGGCGGCCCACCAGGCGGTCCTTGGGGTCCACCACCGGTGCGGAGATGAGGTCATAGCGCTCGAAGGCCTTGGCGGCGTCGGAGGCGTCATCGGAGGGATGGAAGGTGACCGGCTCATCGGACATGACCGCCGCCACATGCACGTCCGGATCATGGATGAGCAGGCGCTTCAAGGGCAGCACGCCGATCACACGCCGGTCCCGCTCCACCACGAACAGCTTGTCGGTGTGGCTGGGCAGATCGCCCAGCATGCGCAGGTAGCGCAGGGCCGCCTCCAGGGTCACGTCGGCACGGATGGTGACGAAGTCGTAGTCCATCAGGGCGCCCACGGAGTCCTCGTCGTAGGCCAGGGAGCTTTCCACCTGGAGGCGCTTGGCGTCGTCCAGGGACTTCATCAACTCCTGGACCACATCCTTGGGCAGGTCCGGGGCCAAGTCGGCAATCTCGTCCGTGTCCAGTGTGTGAGCAGCGGCCAAGAGCTCCCGGTTGTCCATGGAGGCAATGAGGGACTCCCGCACCGCGTCGGAAACCTCCAGCAGGATGTCGCCATCCCGCTCAGCCTTCACCAGGTCCCACACCAGCAGCCGGTCATCCAGGGGCAGCGCCTCCAGGATATAGGCCACGTCGGCGGGGTGTAGCTCTTCCAGTTTCCTGGACAGTTCTACCAGGTTCTGCTGATGCACCAGGGATTCCACCAGATCGTGCCTGGGTGAGTCCTGGCGATGGACGAGGTTCTCCACCAGCCGATGGCGGGCCAGCAGCTGGGTTACCTGTTCCAGGCTATCTTCCAGCTGGTCCTTGGCGGTGCGTTCTTCTTGGTCGCTCATGGGGTGGGCATTCTACCGATAGGGAAACGCTGCATTAATCATGGCCCCACACACTTGGCGATGACCTGAATACCTGAGACGCCACTGGTCATGAAACAAACAGACTGGGCCTTGGGAACCTCACATTCCTTACCAGAATGTAACTTGGTTAACTAGGGCGCCTGTGCTACCGTCCGCCTTGGCAGGAGTTGTCGAAAGTCGCGACGTTGCGATCATGGCAGAAGTGGCCGCCTTCCACCCTCGCCCACATTAATTCACTTCGCGGAAATTACTTATACGCGGGGAATTTTACAACAGGCCTCCTCTACGGAATACAGATGAATAGAATTATTTTTGTTTTCTCGCTTTTGTTTAGCTCATTTGCACACGCCAACACTGGATTCGACAGTCAATTCAGCCATTTTTCCGGCGGATTTTTTGGAACTGCGTTGGTGGCATATCTGGTTATGCATTTTGCAAAGAAACACCGGGACAAGGCCATTGTCTGGGCGTTTACAATCAGCATGATATTTGTTTCCATAGAGCAGACAAGGGACTATATACTGCGCGGGAAATTTTTAGGCCAGCTTTATGATTTCTCCATGCACACTCTGGGAACATTATTGGCCATTTATTTGTTGCGCAAACTAATGAAATCCACGAGCAAAGAAGATGTTGCGGCCTCCAAAAAACAAGATAGTCCAGTTGAATGATGGATTGTTGTTAGGCAAGGGCACGAAACGGAAGTGCTTTGCACACCCCAACGACCCAGGCCTTTGCATAAAAATATCATCAAAGAAAGGCCAAAGAAGCGCAAAAAGGGAAATAAGATACCTTAAACTGCTTCACCGCCGAGGAAAATCCCTGGCGCAGATAGCCGATTTCAAGGGGACGGTTCAAACCAATCTTGGAACTGGCGACCTTTATGAACTCGTGAGAGATTGTGATGGGCGAGTGTCCAGCAACATTGGGCATTACCTGCGCATCGGAGATGATGGCATAACCTCAAGAATCCTTGAGGCAATAGATGATTTGAGAGTTTATCTCGCCCGAGATCTAATATTATTCTCGGACATAAGATCTGATAATTTATTGGCCAGGAAAGAGTGTGACGGAGGGTTTCGACTGGTTATTATTGATGGCGTGGGGGATAACAACCAAATCCAGTTCGTTGAATATTTCAAGCCCCTCGGCCTACGAAAATGCACAAGAAAGTGGAATGCCTTTGTTCTAGGCATTGCCAGAGATTTTCCAGAAGTCGCCAAAAGAATAAAGCCTTTTGTTTCATAAAAACACTCTCCGACAATGACCTCTTGGGAAGCGCTGATTTATTCCCCCACAGATCACGCTAGAGAGAAAAAAGGGGGATCGCAAAGCTGTCTGCCAAGGTGTGCTGCTGGCCCATGGAATGACCATGAACTGCGCTCTGCCCTTGCCGCCCGTCCTGGAATGCAAAGTCGGCGACCGTGCAGGTATAAATCAGCGCTTCTTTAGGAAAGTGCTGAAATATTGACCGCCGTTCTGGTTGAGCCCTTCGACAGAGGCTCTCCTGAGCGCAGCCGAAGGGCTCAGGAGAGCCCTGTCGAAGCCCTTGATGTTGAATGGGCTGCCCTTCGACAGGCTCATCAGGGCGAAGGGATCTATTCAGCGCTTCCTTAGAAGCTACGCCATTTCCTGGAACTGGACGGCGTGCATGGCAGCGTACACTCCCCCCTTGGCCATGAGGTGGGCGTGGTCCCCCACCTCGACGATGCGGCCCCGCTGCATCACCACGATGCGGTCCGCGTTCTCGATGGTGGACAGGCGGTGGGCGATCACCAGGGTGGTGCGACCCTGCATGAGGTTATCCAGGGCCGCCTGGACCAGGCGTTCGGACTCCGTATCCAGGGCGGACGTGGCCTCGTCCAGCATGAGGATGGGGGCATCCCGGTACACGGCCCGGGCGATGGCCAGACGCTGGCGCTGGCCGCCGGACAGGCGGGTGCCGTCCTCCCCCAGTTCCTCGTCATACCCGGCCGGCAGTTGGCGGATGAAGTCCGCGGCGTTGGCTGCCCGGGCGGCGGCCTCAACCCGGGCAGGATCCGGCCGCTGTTCTGCATAGGCAATGTTGGCGGTAACCGTGTCGTTGAAGAGGGTCACGTCCTGGCTGACCATGGCGAACTGGCGCCGGTAGTCCATCAATCGGTAATCCTGGATGGGCGTACCATCAAGAGTGATGCGTCCATCGTGGCCCTGGTAGAAACGAGCGATGAGGTTGATCAGGGTGGTCTTGCCGCTACCGGAATGGCCCACGAAGGCCACCGTCTCACCGGGCTGGATATCCAGGTTGATGTCCTCCAGGACAGCAGGCCCATCCTCCAGGTACTTGAAGGAGACATTCTCCAGCTTGATGGCGCCCTGGGCCCGAACCAACGGCTCGGTTCCGGCATCCACTTCCACAGGTTGGTCGATGAGGGCGAACACCGTCTGAGCCGCAGCCATGCCCCGATGGAACTGGTCGTTGATTTTGGTCAGGCTCTTGATGGGGTTCTGGAGCATCAGCATGGCCCCCATGAAGGAGACGAAGGCACCTGCGGTCAGCGCCCCTTCCTGGGCCCGTACCCCAGCGTAATAAACGATGAGGGCAATGGTTACCGCCACCAGAAACAAGTTGAGACCAGAATTCAGCGCCGTTGTGCCTGCCCGCTTCACCGCCAGGCGGCGCATGCGCTGGTTCACTTGGCCAAAGCGGCCGGCCTCGAAGTCCTGGCCACTGAAAATCTTCACGACCCGGTGCCCTCCAAGCGTCTCATTCAGGATACGGGCCAGGGCGCCCATGCTGTCCTGGGTCTCCAGTGAGAGACGACGCTGGCGCCGGGCCACCAGGCGCATGGACACCGCCACCCCCGGGGCCAGCAGGGCGCACAACAGGGCCAGGCGCCAGTCCGTCCAGAACAGGATGGTCAACAGTCCGATGGCCATCACCCCGTCCCGCACCACCACGGTCACCACCTGCAACCCAGCATCCATAAGCCCGTTCACGTCATAGGTCACCCGGGAGAGCATCTCCCCCACCGAGGACTTGTCGTAGGTGGAGGCCGGCAAACGAAGCAGTCGGTCATACATATGGCCACGCACATCATGGATCACCCGAGAGGAAAGCCAGGTACTGGAATACTCGAAGCCATAGCCCGCCACCATGCGAGCCAGGCCCACGCCGAACAGGATGGCGGGCATGTACCACAGGGGCTGGGTACCCTCGGCCAGGGCCTGGAAGCCATCGATCAGATCCTTCAGCAGCTTCACCATCAGGGCCTCGATGCCACCGGACAGCGCCATCAGCACCAGGGTGACGGCGATCACCGAGCGGTAGGGCTTGAAATAGCCGAGCAGACGCAAATACATCGCCTTGGTGGACATCATGGCGCCACCTCCGCCCCTTGGGCACGCTCCTCGCGCGCCGCAACGGTCAGGAGTTGCGCCAGGGCCAGGGTGCGCCGGCTTTCCCAGTTACCGAAACGCCGGATCAAGGGGGCAAGCCAGAGGATGGGGCGGGTCATCAGCGCCAGCCGTCCCAGCAGGAACCCATAGTCCCTGGGCCAGTGCACGGCCCGGTAGTCCTTCAGCAAGGACCTGGACCAGGCCATCCCATCCGCCATCTCCCTTGCCTGCGCCAGGATATCGGCGAGAAAAAGCACCAGGTCGTACATCTGGAGCAGAGGCAGGGAGAACTGGTCCGCCAGGTCCTCCTCGAAATCGAAACGGCAGAAACCAGGCATTCCGGATACATCCGGTGCCAACGCCACCATATTCCGAAACTGGGCGGCACCATGCCAATGGCCGGCATGGTGGAAACGGGCCAGATCAACCATGGCCTGCCGAATCAGCGTCTGCTTTTCCGTCTTGGAAACTGTGGCCAAGTAAAGATTTAGGACCGTGCCGCAGTGTTCATAGACCACGGCATCGGGCAAGCACATGACAACATGAGGCACCCGCTCGCCGGCTTCGGCCAATGCCTGGTTGCGCGTGAGTTCAAATCGTCCATCCCCCGGCTTCAGGCTGCCTTTAACCACATGACCTGGAAACACCCAACGAGCAAGGGCCGCAAGAAAACTTAACTTGAAGCGTCCTTTGCGTTTGGTCTTACTGGCTATGCGCTTGACCACATATTTCTTTCCCTGCCACTCGGGAAAGACCACCCTGCGCGGAGAATTTGCCAAAGCCCGGACCACAGCAGCCTCCAGACCCGCCTCCGCCCCAGCCTTGGTCTGTGTTGTTTCAAAACTCAAGCCAATGCCTCGTACCAGTGCATCCAGACAGGCATCGCTGGAAATGCCCTCCGCGGTAGTTCAACCTTGTTCATGAGTCATGGGGTCAGTATGTTCAATGCCAATTGTATCCGCCGAAAAGGGCAAACGCCCCGAATCGGGGCGTTTGCAGGCACAACCGACACTAAGCTCAAGCGGCTATTTCTGGGCAGGCGCAGCCGGTTGGGCTGGAGCTTGGCCCGGCACCTGCCAAATCTGGCTCCAGGCATTGGGATCAAAGGGGTTGAACAGGTAGGGCTGGGTCGTGCCCGCAGCCGGTGGCGCCGCCTGGGGCGCGGTCGGCATGGGGTACAGCTTGGCCCAGGCATTGGGGTCGAAGATGTTGAAGCCGCCATAGGGCGAGGCGGTGGGCACGGGCGCCACGGTGGCCGGCGTCGGATAGGTCAGGAAGCCTTTCCACAGATCGCCGTAGGAGGTGGGGTTCAGGGCGGCCCCCATCCAGCCCAGGTACATGGCCGGGTTCATGGTGTTGATGCCGGCCTTCATCCATTGCGGGTCCAGGGGCGCCATCATCCACTTCAGGTACATGGCCGGGTTGATGGACTGCATCAGCAGGCCCAGCATGCGGGGGTCCACCGGCGCCATCAGCCAGCGCATGAGCTTGCCCGGGTCGGAAAACTGGGTCAGCAGGGCCGTGTAGAAGTTGGGGTCCATGCTGGCCGCCAGCCACTTCATGTACACGTTGGGGTCCGTCATGAGGGGCATCCAGGCGCCATAGGCGGCGGGATTCATCATGCTGTTGGCCATGTAGCCCCACATGGACGGGTCCAGCATCTGCATGCCCAGGGCTGTGTAGAAGCTGGGCTCCGTGGCGGCGGTGACGAAGGGCACGAACTGCTTCGGGTCCTTCAGGGCGTTGGGGTTCCGGGTGAAGTCCCACATGCTCTGGGCCCAGGCATCCGGGGTTTTCGGCACCTCCGGCGCGGGGGCGTCGGCGGCGAAGGCCGTGCCGGAAAAGGCGACAGCAACCGCAAAAGTCAGGATTTTGACGTTCATGGCAAACCTCCAGGGAAAAATATCAGGATCGACAGGTCCTGATACATTTATACCAGCAAATTCACTTATCGCAAGCCACGAACACTTCTTTTCCTAGGACATCACCCCCGGCGGGCAGGCGAAGCTGTCCAGCACGTGCAGATAGTTGGCCCGGGCCAGCACGGCGGGATCCGGCAGGTGTTTCTGGCTCATGCTGCCCTTGAGCTGGGTCACGGAGACATATTCCTTTTCCTCCATCCAGCGCTCCATGCTCCCCAGGATTTCAGCCAGTCGCCCGGGACCGTGCTGCAACAGGCAGGAGGCCAGGTGCACCACGTCCGCCCCCGCCAGGAGCAGCTTCAGGGCCTCGTCCGGCCCGTGCACTCCCCCCGTGGCGGCCAGGGTCATGCGGGTGCGGCCATGGAGGATGGCGACCCAGACGATGCGCAGCAGGGCTTCGTCCGGGTAGGACAGCCCCAGGTGGTTCACCACCCGCAGGCTGTCCAGGTCGATGTCCGGCTGATAGAAACGGTTGAACAGGGCCACGCCCCGGGCGCCGCCCTGCTCCAGCCGCTTCACGAAGTGGGGCAGGGAGGAGAAATAGGGCGACAGCTTCATGATGATGGGCAGGTTCACCGCCCCCCGAAGTTCCGCCAGCAGGCTCAGGTAGCGGGCCTCCACCGCCTCGCCGGAATAGGCCATCTCCGCCGCCACGTGGTAGACGTTCAGCTCCAGGGCGTCGGCCCCGGCCCGTTGCAACTCCTTGCCCAGGTCCACCCAGCCGGACAGGGACACGCCGTTGAGACTGGCCACCACGGGGATTTCCAGGCGCTCCTTCAGGCGGCGCAACTGTTCCAGGTAACGGTCCAGGCCGCTGGTGAAGGTGCCGTGGTCCGGCAGGAAGCCGTCCGCCTCCCCGTGGCCCAGGTGGCCATGGACCAGGAAGCGGTCCGCCATGGCCGCTTCCGCATCCAGTTCCTCCTCGAACAGGGAATACATCACCAGGGCCGCCGCGCCGGCATCCTCCAGGCGTAGGGCCGTGTCCAGGTGCCTGGACAGGGGCGAGGCGGAGGGCACCAGGGGATTCTTGAGCTTGAGGCCCACGTAGTCGGTGGAGAGGTCGATCATGCTGGGCTCCTGTCAAGCGCCGGTCTTGGGTTCCTGGGTGGCCCCATGGGTGGCGGGCATCTCCGCCAGGGCCTTGTAGGCGGCGAAACGCTCCTCCGCCTCTTTCTGGGCGGCGGCCAGGAAGCGTTCCGCGTCCTCCGGGTGGCTGCGGGACAGCATGGCGAAGCGGGTCTCGCTCTGCATGAAGTCCCTGATGGGCGTGCTGGGGGCTGCGGAATCCAGCTTCCAGGGATTGGCGCCTGTCTCGCCGATGCGGGGGTCGAAGCGGAACAGTGGCCAGTGGCCGGACTTCACCGCCATGTCCTGCTGGCGCAGGTTGTACTGCATGTCCACGCCATGGGCGATGCAGGGGCTGTAGGCCACGATGAGGGACGGCCCGTCATAGGACTCGGCCTCGTGGAACACCCGCAGGGTCTGGGTGTCCTTGGCGCCGTAGGCCACGTTGGCCACGTAGACGTGCCCGTAGTCGCTGGCCAGGCGGCCCAGGTCCTTCTTGGCCGTGGCCTTGCCGCCGGCGGAGAACTTGGCCACGGCGCCGATGGGCGTGGCCTTGGAGGTCTGGCCGCCGGTGTTGGAATACACCTCCGTGTCCAGCACCAGGATGTTCACGTCATAGGGCAGGGCCAGCACATGGTCCAGGCCGCCGTAGCCGATGTCATAGGCCCAGCCGTCGCCGCCGATGATCCACACGGAACGGCGGATGAGCCACTCGGCGACGGAGGCCAGTTCCCGGGCCCGGGGGTGTTTCGACGCGGCCAGCCGGTCCAGCAACACGGCCACGCGACGGCGCTGGGCGCGGATGCCCGCCTCGTCCCGCTGGTTGGCCTGCACCAGTTCCGTCACCAAGCTTTTTCCACCCTCGGCGCCAATGTCACCGGCCATCTCCCGGGCCAGGCCCTGGGCGTAGTCCATGAGCTTGTCCGCCGCCAGGCGCATCCCCAGGCCGAACTCGGCGTTGTCCTCGAACAGGGAGTTGGACCAGGCCGGCCCCCGCCCCTCGGCATTGGTGGTGTAGGGGGTGGTGGGCAGGTTGCCGCCATAGATGGAGGAGCAGCCCGTGGCGTTGGCCACCAGCATGCGGTCGCCGAACAGCTGGGTGGCCAGGCGGATGTAGGGGGTCTCGCCGCAGCCGGCGCAGGCGCCGGAGAACTCGAACAGGGGGTCCAGCAAGGCGGAGCCCGGGATGGTGGTGTGCTTGATCGCCTCCCTGTCGAACTCGGGAAGAGTCAGGAAGAAGGCGAAGTTCTCCCGCTCCGCCAGCCGCAGTTCGTGGGTCAGGGGCGCCATGTTCACCGCCTTGCGGGAGACGTTGGACTTGTCGTGGATGGGACAGGCCTCCACGCAGTCGTGGCAACCGGTGCAGTCCTCCGGCGCCACCTGGTAGCTCATATGGGTGCCGGGAGGATATTCCTTGCTCCTGGCGGGCACGTGCTTGAAGGTGGGCGGCGCGTCCCTCGCCTCGTTCTCGGCGAAGGCCCGGGCGCGGATGGCGCTGTGGGGGCACACCAGCACGCACTTGCCGCACTGGGTGCACAGGTCCGCCTCCCACACCGGGATTTCCAGGGCGATGTTGCGCCTCTCGTACCGGGCCGTGCCCACGGGCCAGGTGCCGTCCAGGGGCATGGCGGACACGGGCAGCTCGTCGCCCCGGCCGTAGTAGATGGGCAGGGTGATGTCGCGGACGAAATCCGGCACCGGGCCCAGGCCGGTATCGGCCGGGGCCCAGGCAATCGTTTGCTGCTCCCCTGCCCGGGCCGGCACCGCCACCTGGTGCAGGTGGGCCAGGGTCATGTCGATGGCCTGGAAGTTCAGGTCCGCCAGGCGCCTGCTCTTGCGGCCGTAGGTCTTCTCCACCGCCTGCTTGATGGCGCTCAAGGCCTGCTCCCGGGGCAGGATGCCGGAGATGGCGAAGAAGCAGGTCTGCATGATGGTGTTGATGCGCCGGCCCATGCCCGCGTCCGCCGCCACCCGGTAGGCGTCGATGACCCAGAGTTGCAGGCCCTTGGCCTGGATCTGGGCCCGGGTGGCCGCAGGCAGGCTTTCCCACACCCGCTCCGCCGGTTCGGGGGTGTTGAGCAGGAACACGCCGCCGGGCCTGGCGTGGGCCAGCATGTCGTAGCGCTCCAGGAACACGGTCTGGTGGCAGGCCACGAAACCCGCCATGCCCGCCTCGATGAGGTAGGTGGAGCGGATGGGCGCATCGCCGAAGCGCAGGTGGGAGACGGTGACCGCGCCGGACTTCTTGGAGTCGTAGACGAAATAGCCCTGGGCATGGAGGTCCGTGGCCTCGCCGATGATCTTGATGGAGTTCTTGTTGGCGGACACGGTGCCGTCCGCCCCCAGGCCCCAGAACACGGCGTGCTGGAGCTTCTTCGCCGCCTCCGTGCGAAAGGCAGGGTCCCAGGCCAGGGACAGGTGGGTCACGTCGTCCCGGATGCCCAAAGTGAACTGGCGCCTGGGCGCCGCTTGGGCCAGCTCGTCGAACACCGCCTTGACCATGGCCGGGGTGAATTCCTTGGAGGCCAAGCCGTAGCGGCCGCCCACGACCCGGGGCATGGCCCGGCCGTCGGCGGCGGCCTGGGCCAGGGTGGCGAGCACGTCCTTGTACAGGGGCTCACCATCGGCCCCCGGCTCCTTGGTGCGGTCCAGCACCGCCACCGCCCTGGCCGTTTCCGGCAGGGCCGCCAGGAAATCCGCGCCGCTCCAGGGGCGGTACAGGCGCACCTTGAGCACACCCACTCTTTCGCCCTGGCCGGTCAGGTGCTCCACCGTCTCCTGGGCCGTCTCCCCACCGGAGCCCATGAGCACCAGCACCCGCTCCGCGTCCGCCGCGCCCGCGTAGTCGAACAGGCGATAGCGGCGGCCGGTCAACTCGCCGAAGCGGTCGAAGGCCGCCTGCATGGCGCCAGGGAAGGCGTCGTACACCGGGTTCACCCGCTCCCGGGACTGGAAGAACACGTCCGGGTTCTGGGAGGTGCCCCGCAGCACCGGATGCTCCGGCGACAGGGCCCGGGCCCGGTGGGCCATGACCTGACCGTCGTCGATCATGGCCCGCACCGTGTCCATTTCAACCGCCTGTATCTTGGCCACCTCGTGGGAGGTACGGAAGCCGTCGAAGAAATGGATCACCGGCAGGCGTCCCGCCAGGGTGGCGGCCTGGGCCACCAGGGCGAAGTCCTGGGCCTCCTGCACCGAGCCGGAGCACAGCAGGGCACAGCCCGTGGGACGGCAGGCCATGACGTCGGAGTGGTCGCCGAAGATGGACAGGGCGTGGCTGGCCACGGCCCGGGCGGCCACATGCAGCACGAAGGGGGTGAGCTCGCCGGCGATCTTGTACAGGTTGGGGATATACAGCAGCAGCCCCTGGCTGGCGGTGAAGCTGGTGGCCAATGCACCGGAAGTGAGCGCGCCGTGGAGGGCGCCGGCGGCGCCTCCCTCGGACTGCATCTCGATGATGCGGGGCACGCTACCCCACAGGTTGGCCTTGCCCTGGCTGGCCCATTCGTCCGCCCATTCGCCCATGTTGGAGGAGGGCGTGATGGGGTAGATGGCGATGACCTCGCTGGTGAGGTAGGCCATGCGCGCGGCGGCCTCGTTGCCATCCAGATTGAGGTAGGTCGTCATTTCCGCTCCTTTGCGGGAGAGCATCTCCCTGCCATTTTAATGGCCTGACGCCCGGTCCCCCGCCCGCCAATTCCCATTTTCCCCCATCCTCCCCATGGCCCGCTTCTTGCTAATCTGGAAGCACCCCGAGATCGACACCATGCCCAGCCCCCACGTCCCCCCACCCAGCACCCACGCCCTCGCCACCGCCGGCCTCATCGTCGGTGGGGAGCGGTTCACCCGCTACATCAATCCCGCCGGGGAAAACCTGCTGGGCATTTCAGCCCTGCACGCCTTGGGCCGCCCCTTGGTCAGCCTGACCATGGATTGCACCGATTTGGTGCGAGTGGTAGATCATGCACTATCCGAGGGCACCCCATTTACCGAACATGACCTGGAATTGCCCATCAACGGCCACAACATCGTGCTCTGCGCCACCGTCACCCCCCTGGATGGGGAAAGGCACATGGCCCTGATCGAACTGCACCCCGCCGCGGGCAACGTGCGCATCGCCCGGGACGAGCAGGTCATGGCCCAGAGCCAGGCCAGCCAGGCCCTGTTGCGCCAGCTGGCCCACGAGATCCGCAACCCCCTGGGGGGCATCCGGGGCGCGGCCCAGTTGCTGGAGGCGGAACTGGAGGACAGTGACCTGCGGGAATACACCCAGGTGGTCATCCAGGAGACCAACCGCCTGCAAAGCCTGCTGGACAAGCTGCTGACCCCCGCCAAGCGGCCCGTGGTGGAATCCATCAACATCCACGAGGTGCTGGAGCGGGTGCGCAGCGTGCTGCTGGCGGAATTCACCGGCCTGACCATCCGGCGGGATTACGACATCAGCCTGCCGGACCTGGTGGGAGACCCGGAACAGCTCATCCAGGCCGTGCTCAACATCGCCCGCAACGCGGCCCAGGCCATGGAGGGCGAGGGCCGCATCACCCTCAAGACCCGGGTGGCGCGCCAGGTCACCCTGGCCATGAAGCGCTGGCGCCATGCCATCCGCCTGGATGTCATCGACAACGGCCCCGGCATCCCGGAGGACATGCTGGGCCAGGTCTTCCTGCCCCTCGTGTCCGGCCGGGAAGGCGGCTCCGGTCTGGGGCTCACCCTGGCCCAGAGCCTGGTGCAGCGCCACGACGGCGCCATCCACGTGGAAAGCCAGCCCGGGCGGACCTGTTTTTCCATCTACCTGCCGATCAAATGATGAAACCGGGAGTGGAGAGTGGAAAGTGGGCAGTAGGAGGCGGCCGGCCGTGGGCCCCGCCCCCCACTGCCCATTCCCCACAACCGACTGCCCAATCAAGACTGGAAAAGACAATAAACCCGGCTGGATAATCG
>CAZREY010000005.1:8473-23375 GCA_964599015.1 uncultured Thiobacillus sp. | reverse complement strand
GCCACGATGGCAATGTAGAGGGGAAAGCGCACGGGCAGTTTGCCGGACTGGAAGTACAGGCCCACCATGGCCAGGATCTCCAGGTAGAGGAAGAGCAGCAGCAGGTCCGCCAGGGTCACGGCCTGGGCTTCCAGCATGACGTTGACCTCGCCGACGCCGGCGATGACCGTGGCGATGGTGATGACGCCCAGCCCCAGGAACTCGATGAAGCCCAGCACCGACTGGGCGTGATGGGTGAACTTGTTCTGGCGCATGGTTCGTCCTGTCTCCTCGCGGCGGGTCTTATTGATTTGCTGTCGTTATACTGGCTCGGAGTCGTTACGAAAAGACCGCCCATGGAAATCACCGTCTACCGCGACCAGGCCATTTCCCGGGAAGCCCGCCGGCTGCCGGCGGACACCTACAACCTGGCCCGCACCCTCCAGGCCCGCAGTCCCAGCGGCGTTGCCTTCGTGCCCATCCGTTCCATGCAGGTGCTGGCCATCCTGGACAGGGACGAATTCGTTTTTCTCGACAGCCAGTACAAGACCTGGGCCGTGGTCGCCTGGCAATGCTTCCGCTCCGACGAGCGGGCAACCCTGGAAGACCCGGTGACCTACGAACTGGCCTGCTACGACGAAAGCGGCCTGGAGGTCATGAAGCGCCTGCCCCGGGAATTCCACCTGGCCCTCCAGTCCCTGGCATCCAGGGACCGGATCGACGGGCCGGCCCGGGTGCTCAAGTTCGAGGCCCGGCGCCCGCCGAACGTCTAGGCGGCCCGGGCCTCGCCCCGGTACAGCAGCTTCAGTCCCAGGGGCGCCAGCAGGGTGGTGAAGGCCACCACCAGCAGCATGCCGGCGTAGATTTCGTTGCTGAAGATGCCGGAGACGCGCCCCAGTTCGGCGAAGATCAGGCCCACCTCACCCCGGGGCACCATGGCCACGCCGATGCGCCAACGCGTGGCCCAATCCACCCGCAGCAGCAGGGCGCCCAGGATCTTGCCCCCCACGGCCAGCACCAGCATGCCCATGGAGAACTGCCAGATGAAGGGGGAATTCCAGTCGATCTCACGCATGTTCAGGGACAGGCCCACGCTGACGAAGAAGATGGGCGTGAACAGGTGCACGATGGGGCGCATCTGGGTTTCGATGGCATGGGCGAATTTTGGGTCGGTCTTCAGGGCCAAGCCGAAGGGCAGGAAGAAGAAGCGGGACAGGGCCAGGCCGGCGGCGAAGCCCCCCAGCAGGGCAGGCACCCCCATGGCATGGGCCAGCCAGGCGAAGAACAGCACCAGGGAAACGATGGTGGTGGGGATCAGGCCGGGGATTTCGCTGGCCCGGTGGGCCTTGTGGATGGCCAGGGAAATGAGCTTGGCCATGCTGGGGGCGATGAGGAAGAACACCACCACGAACAGCAGGATCTCACTGGCATTGCCCAGCTTGACGCCACCGCCGGTGGAGAACTCGTAGAGCAGGGCCAGCAGCACCACGCCCATGATGTCGTCCAGCACCGCCGCCCCCAGCACCACCTGGCCCTCCAGGCTGTTGTGGCGCTTCAGGTCGGTCAGCGCACGGATGGTGATGCCGATGCTGGTGGCGGTGAGAGTGCCGCCCACGAACAGGGACACCAGCAGTTCCAGGCCGAAGCCCCAATAGGCCAGGCTGAAGCCGAACACGAAGGGAAAGGAGAAACCCGCCAGGGCCACGAAGGCGGAGCGGCGGCCGCTCTTGAGCAGCTTGCCCACATCGGTTTCCAGGCCCACCTCGAACAGCAGCAGGATGATGCCGATCTCCGCCAGCAGCTTGAGCACGGCGTCCACCGTGATCCACCCCAGCAGGCTGGGCCCCACCACCACCCCGGCCAGCAGTTCCCCCAGCACCGCCGGTGCTCCCAGGCGCACCGCCAGCTCGCCGAACAAACGGGCGGCCAGCAGGATGATCATCAGGTGGAGGAAAAAAACGTGGGCTTCCATGGATTCCGGGGGGTGAAAGAAGTGGCTTCCTGGCAACTAGCCGTGAATCGGCTCATTCCGAGCCGCGCCTTGATGGTCGCACACCACCAGCACATCCCCGGCCGCCTCCGCCAGGACATGCTTGGTGACGCTGCCCAGCAGCAGGTCTTCCATGACTCCCTGGCCATGCTTGCCCATGACGATGAGGTCGCAGTCCCGCTCCTGCTCCTGGGCCAGGATGACCCGGCTGGTGGGGCCGTGGATGACCCGGGCGCTCACGCGCCCTGAATCCAGGCCGCCCTCGGCCACCAGCCTGTCCAGTTCGGCCTGGGCTTCAAGCCGGCTCGCCACCCTGTAGCGCTCCAGGACATCTTCTCCCACGCTGGCGAATTCCAGCTTGGACTCGAAGGGCGCTTCGAAGGCGTGCAAGACAACCAACTCCGCCTCCGGGGCCACCGTGCGGGCCAGACGGATGGCCGGAGCGGACCAGGCGGAGAAATCCACCGGCACCAGCACCCGCCGGTAGGCCTCGTGGGGAGTCTGGCGCACCATGAGCACCGGCCGGGTGGTCCGGCGCAGCAGGCGTTCGGCGGTGGTGCCCAGCAGCAGCCGGCCCAGGTAACCCTCCCCCTTGGCCCCCACCACCAGCAGGTCCGCGTCCAGCTCGTCCGCCTGATCCAGCAGGGTGCGCAGCACGGTGCCCACGGCCAGGTGGATGCCGGCCTCCAGGCCATGGGGCTTGCCCAGTTCCTGCACCAGGGCGTCCAGGTTTTCCCGGGCCTGTTCCAGGATGTATTCCTCCACCCGGGCCGCCTCCATCCCGACCAGGCGGCGCAAGCCATCCAGGGCACCCTGCCCCACCACGTGGCTAAGCTCCAGTCGGGCACCGGTTTCGGCGGCCACGCGGAAGGCCCGTGCCACGGCATGGCGGGCGGGAGCGGAGAAATCAGTTGCGGCCAGGATGCGTGCGAGGTCGGTCATGTCGGCTCCTTTTTGGGTCGGATCAGCGCAGCCAGGTGTTCCACGGTGAAATCCACCGCGTCACGGAAGGGGTACAGCACGGTGGGGGTGCCGATGCGTTTCAGGGCCGTGCCCTGGGCCTCGTCCCGGGCCACCACCGCCACCTCGCCGGCATAGCCCCTGGCTGCCAGGGCATGCAGCAGGGCCCGGTTGGATTCCAGGTCCGGCAGGGTGCTCACGGCCCATGGCACGCCCTCCAGGGGCAGGCCCTCCAGGAAATCCGGGTCCTGGGAATCGCCGAAGCGGACATCCATGCCCTTGCGGCGCCAGTGCCGCACCACCTCCGGATCGAACTCCACCCCCAGCACGGACAGTCCGGATTCCCGGAAGCGGCCGGCCAGGCGTCCGCCGTAGCGGCCCAGGCCGAAGACGACGATGTCGGGGCGGACATCTCCGTTACGCTGCAGCTCCACGGCCAGTTCCCGGTGGGGCCGCCTGCGCTCGAAGGCCCCCAGCCAGGGAGACAGGCGCTCATACAGTTGTTGGGAGAACAGGATCATGTAGGTGGACAGGGTGATGGTCACCACCCCCACCAGGGTGGTGAGGCCCAGGGCCTGGACCCCCACGTGGCCCAGGCTGATGCCCATGGCCACGAAGACGATGGAGAACTCGCTGATCTGGGCCACGGTGAGGCCCGCCAGGAAGCCCGTGCGCTTGCGGTAGCCCATGTAGCCCATGATGGCCATGACGATGAGGGGATTGCCGATGAGCACGAAGACCGACAATACCACCGCCGGACCGATCTCGCCCCCCAGGGTGGAGAAATCCAGCTTGGCCCCCAGGTCGATGAAGAAGAACAGCAGCAGGAAGTCCCGGATGCCCGTGAGACGGGCGCCGATGGCCTCCCGGTAGGAAGTGGAGGCCAGGGAGAAGCCCGCCAGGAAGGCCCCCGCCTCCTTGGAGAAGCCGGCCCATTCCCCCAGGGCCGCCAGGCCCGTGCCCCAGGCGATGGCGAACACCAGCAGCAGTTCCTGGGAGCGGGCCATGGCTTGCACCAGCCAGGGGAGCACGTAGCGCATCACCAGGAAGAGGGCCGCGCCCGCACCCGCCACCCGCACCAGGAGGGAGGCCGCCACTTCCCAGCCCTGGACCCCGTCGGCGCCCCGCAGGGCGCTCATGGCCATCATGGCGATGACCACGGCGATGTCCTGGACGATGAGGAAGCCCACGGCGATGCGGCCGTGGAGGGAATCCAGTTCGCGCTTGTCCGACAGCAGCTTGACGATGATGATGGTGCTGGAGAAGGTCAGGGCCACCGCCACGTACAGGGCCTCCATGAACCCCTTGCCCATGAGCAGGATGAGGAGGAAGCCGAACAGGATGGTGAAGGCCAGCTGGCCCAGGCCCGTGGCCAGGGCCACTGGGCCGATGTGGCGCACGTGCTGCAGGTCCAGCTTCAGGCCCACCAGGAACAGCAGCACCGCCACGCCGATCTGGGCCAGGAGGTCGATCTGGTCATGGGCCTGCACCAGGCCGAACACCGACGGCCCCACCAAAATGCCTACCGCGATGTAGGCGATGAGCACGGGCTGCCGCAGGCGCACCGCCAGGGCGCCCACCGCGGCGGCGATGATGAGCAGCAAGGAGAACTCGGCGAAGGGGCCGTGCATGGAAGATCGCTATCCTGGGTCCGGGGCCTCGACCCGATGATGGCCAACTGTGTTACCCGGGTCAAACCCGGCCAGCCGCCGGAAACTCAACGCATGTGGGTGGGAATGCGCAGGCCCACCTGGAGGATGCGGCCCTCCGCCACCTCCCGCAGTACGAATTCCAGATTGCCCAGGCGATGGCGGTCCCCCGCCACCGGCACCCCGGGCAGGGCCGCCGCCAGGTAGTCCGCCAGGGTCCTGCCCGCCGCGCCCTCCGGCAGGGGCAGGCCGTACAGCTCGGCCAGCTCGTCCATGGGGGTCTGGCCACCCACCGTGAAGTCGCCGTAGAACTGGCGCTTTTCCAGGTAGGACGGCGGCGCAGTGCCGGTGAGCAGTTCCCCCAGGGCCTCCGCCTCGGTTTCCCGGGCCAGGAAATACAGCAGGTCCCCGGCCTGGAAGGCCCCGGCCCCCTCCGGCAGGAGGGAGCGGCCTTCCCGGCTGATGGCCATGAGCCGGGCGTCCCCGGGCCAGCGCATGTCGGCGGCGGCGCGGCCCGCCGCCCGGGCGCTGGCGGCCAGGCGGAAGCCCAGCAGGGCATGGTCTCCGGCGGATGGCGCCCCCAGGTCGATGCGCACGGCGGGGCCCGGGGCCGGCGGCACCTGGAGCCGCAGCCGCCGCGCCAGGTGGGGGATGGTCCAGCCCTGGAGGGTGAGGGACACCAGCACCACGAAAAAGGACACGTCCAGGATGAGCTTGGCCTCGGGGATGCCCGCCAGCAGGGGAAACAGGGACAGGATGATGGGCACCGCGCCGCGCAGGCCCACCCAGGCGATGAACACCTGCTCCCGCCAGGGAAAGCGGAAGGGCAGCAGGCACAGCCCCACCGCCAGGGGCCGGGCCAGGAACATGAGCACCAGGGCGATGGCCAGGGCCGCCGGGGCATGGTCGACGAGGTCGCTGGGGGTGGCCAGCAGGCCCAGCATGAGGAACATGGCCAGCTGGGCCAGCCAGGCCAGGCCCCCGTGCACCTCCATGATGCTGTGGGCCTCCCGGGGGGCCCGGTTGCCCACCACCACGCCGGCCAGGTAGATGGCCAGGAAGCCGCTGCCCCCCAGGAAGGTGGTAAGGCCGTAGAGCACCAGGGCGCCGGCCAGGATGAGCATGGGATACATGCCCCGCTCCAGGGGCAGGCGGTGGGTCAGCCAGACCAGCATGCGGCCGCCCCCCAGGCCCGCCACCAGGCCGCCCCCCATCTGCAGGGCGAACAGCCCCAGGGTGTCCCAGCCCGGCGCGGGCTTGCCCGCCAGGATCAGCTCCAGCAGGGCGATGGTGAGGATGACCGCCATGGGGTCGTTGCTGCCGGACTCGATCTCCAGGGTGGCGGACACCCGCTGCTTGAGGGCCAGGCCCTTGGCGTGCAGCAGGGCGAACACGGCGGCGGCGTCGGTGGAGCTCGCCACGGCCCCCACCAGCATGCCCTCCAGCAGGCCCAGGTCCAGCACCCAGGCGGCGAAGGCCCCGGTCACCACGCAGGTGACCAGCACCCCCAGGGTGGCCAGGACGAAGGCGGGCTTGAGGCCGGCGCGGAAGTTCTCGGCCCGGGTGTTGAGGCCGCCGCTCAACAGGATGACGGCCAGGGCCACGCTGCCCACCGCGTAGGCCATGGCGGCGTCGTTGAAGACGATGCCCCCGGGACCGTCCTCCCCCGCCAGCATGCCCACGCCCAGGAACACCAGCAGCAGGGGCATGCCGATGCGGTAGGACAGGGCGCTGGCCAGGATGGCCAGCAGGATCAGGGCGGCACCCCCCAGGACGAGTTGGTTGATGAATTCCATGCCGCCATTCTAGCGGCGGCCGGAGTCTCCCAAACCTGGCCCGCCCGGCCGGGTCGCGCGGCTGCCCGGGGGTATCAGGGATTGCCGGGAACGCCCGGTTCCGGCGGTTCCGGCACATCCACCCGCACCGCCACCCAGCGCAGCTCGCAACCGTTCGGGCGCGGCAGCGCCAGGCAGTCCCCCAGGGCGCCGGGGGCGTCTGGGCATTCGCAGTACAGCCCCTCCGCCGGCGCCAGTTCCTCCAGGCGCAGGTCCGCCGTCTCCTTCCAGGCCAGCAGCCGGTTGTACAGGGGATCCCGGGTAACGAAAGGCCGGCCCGGGGCCATGCGCAGGTAGTACACCAGACGGGGCGGAAAGCCGTTCCGCATCCGTACCGGGTTTTCGTAGCGGGCCACGGTGCCGGCCTCCCCCTGGGGCAGGCCGGCGCTCCAGGGATCGCCGTAGCGGCTATGGCCGAACTCGTGGGAGAGGATGGCGAAGGGGTCCACCGCCTCGCCGCTCATCTGGAACTGGCAACGGAAACCGGCGTGGCCCATGCGCACGCTGGCCGCCGCCCCCATGGAGCCGGTGCCGTTGTAGGCGTAGATGCGGAACACCGCCGCGTCCTGGGCGAACAGGCCCGCCTCGGACAGGCGGCCGCTGATCAGCTCCGACAGGCGGGGGCGGGGGCCGCCGTCCAGGAAGGCCCGCCAGCGCGCCGCGTCGTACTCCAGGTAGCCCTGGTTGAACAGGCGCAGGGTGTCGTCCGCCACCTCCCGGAACCACACCGCTCCCGCGTCGCTGAGGGCGAAGCGCTCCAGCAGCGCCACCTGGGCCTCGGACAGGGGCAGGGCGTAGGGCACCACCCGCCAGGCGGTCACCAGGTTGAGCTTGCGCGCCAGGGCGAAGTGCTCGGCGCGGCGGGCCTGTTCCTCAACTGCATCCGCCGGCGGGGAGGACCCGCGGCCGGCCCGGGGGGCGCCGTCGGCGGCGACGAAGACGGCGATCCCGCCCCCCGCCTGCCAGGGGGCCCGCAACTCCCGTTCCAGGTCCACCGGGCGGCGGGTTTCCGGCGGCGCCTGGATGTCGCCCTGCCCGCCCCAGGCCGGGCCTGACAGCAGGGCGGCCAGGAGCAGGAGGCTCCACGCCCCGGCGCTCATTCCAGGTATTCCCGGCCGGTGATCAGCCGCGCCCAGGACAGGGGGCTCCAGTCGGCCCCGGCGAACACGCCCGCCACCAGCACGGCGGCGGCGGTGACCAGGGGCGGCAGCAGGAGCAGCCAGGCGGTCTCCCGACGACCCTGGGCAGGGATGTGCTCCTCCGGCCAGGCGGCGGGGACGGGCCGCATCCAGGCCCGCCACAAAATGGGCAGGAAGTAGGCGGCGTTGAGCAGGCTGGAAGTCCACAGCACCCACACCGCCCAGCCCATGTGGGCGGCCTGGGCCCCGTCCATGAGCCAGGCCTTGCTCACCGCGCCGGCGGTGAGGGGCGCCCCCATCATGCCCAGGGCGCCGACGGAGAAGGCCAGGGTGGTCCAGGGCATGCGCCGTCCGGCGCCATCCATCTCGCTCACCTTGTGGATGCCCAGGGTCTCGGCGTAGTTGCCGGCGCAGAAGAACAGGGTGATCTTCATGATGCCCTGGTGCACCAGGTGCACCAGTCCCCCCACCGTGCCCAGGGGGCCGAACAGGGCCACCCCCAGGACGATGTAGGACACCTGGCTCACGGTGGAGAAGGCCAGGCGCTTCTTCAGGTCGTCCTGGAACAGGGCGCGCAGGCTGCCCCAGAGGATGGTCACCGCCGCCGCCACCGCCAGGGGGGCCAGCAGGTCCAGGGACTGGGCGAACTCCACGCCATAGACCTCGTAGACGATGCGCACCACGCCGAAGGCCCCCGCCTTCACCACCGCCACCGCGTGCAGCAGGGCCGACACGGGCGCCGGCGCCACCATGGCCCGGGGCAGCCAGCCGTGCAGGGGCACGATGGCCGCCTTCACCCCCACCCCGGCCATGAGCAGCAGGCAGGCCAGCTGCAACTGGCCGCCGTGCTTCGCCTCCAGGGCGGCCAGGTAGCCGCCGTGGGCGAAGTCCGCCGCCCCCGCCAGGCCATGGAGCCAGACGATGCCGGTGAGCAGCAGGGCCCCGCCCCCCAGGGTATAGGCCAGGTACACCGTGGCGCCCTTCATGGCCTGGGGCGTGCCCCGGTGCGCCACCAGGGGGAAGGTGGACAGGGTGAGCAGCTCGTAGAACACGAAGAAGGTGAACAGGTTGCCCGCCATGGCGATGCCCATGGTGGCGGTGACGCACAGGCTGAAGAAGCCGAAGAAGCGGCTGCGGTGGGGCGCGCCCTCCAGGTAGCCGATGGCGTAGAGGGTGGTCAGCAGCCACAGCACCGTGGACAGGGTCATGAACAACAAGGCCAGGGCGTCGGCCTTGAACACCAGTTCCAGGCCCGGCAGCACTTCATGGCGGAAACCGTAACTCTCACCCGCGCTGACCCCGGCCAGCAGCACACCGACCAGCGCCAGCTTGGCGAATGCGCCGAAGAGGTTCAGGGTGGTGCGCGTCCCGACCCAGTGCTCCGACAGGGCGAAGATCACCAGACCCGGCAGCAGCGACGAGGCAAGCACGGCCAGGGGCAGGGCTTCGTTGAGCGTCATGGCGCGCCTCGGGCCAACAGTGCTATCAGTTCCACCCCGCGCAGGCCCAGCACCACGCTGGCGGCGGCCAGTCCGAAAGCGGCCCATTCCATGCGCCGGGGCACGGGCTGGAAGTGGCTGTCCTCGGGCGCCAGCAGAAAAGCCTGGCGCAGCACCCTGAACACATACGCCGCCGCCAGCAGACCGCCGCCGATGACCACCGCGACCCAGCCCCATTGGCCGTGGGAGAGGGCGGCGTCGATCAAAAGCCACTTGGCGAGGAAGCCCGCCGAGGGTGGCAGCCCCATCAACGTCACCCCCGCCAGGCCGAAGGCGAACAGGGTCAGCGGCACCCGGTGGGCCACGCCCGCCAGCCCTTCCAGGGTGTCGCGGCCCGTGGCCAGCATCAGCACACCCACGGCGGCGAACATGGCCGCCTTGGCCAGGCCGTGGGCGATGGCCTGCATGACACCCGCTTGCAGAGCCAGGCTATCCGGCGCCAGCAGGGGAAAGACCAGGAACAGGTAGCCCAACTGCGCCACCGTGGACCAGGCCACCAGCATCTTGATGTGGTGGGTGCGCAGGGCCTGCCAGGAGCCATACAGAATCGCCGCCGCCCCCAACAGTCCCAGGCCAGGCGCGGCGAGGGCGGCCAGGGACGGGAACACATCCAGCGCCAGACGCAGCACCAGGTAGAAGGAAGCCTTCACCACCAGGGCGGACAGCAGGGCCGAGACCGGGGCCGCCGCACCGCCGTGGGCCGGCGGCAGCCAGAAGTGAAAGGGAAACAGGGCGGTCTTGGCCAGCAGCCCCACCAACATGAGCCCCGCCGCCAGCCAGACGGCCAAAGGCGGTTCGCTTCCCATCAGGGGGGCCAGCGTGGCGATGGAGACGGTGCCGTACACGCCGTAGATCAGGGCCACGCCCATCAGGTAGGCGCCGGAGGCGGTGAGGCTCACCAGCAGGTAGCGCAGTGCCGCCGCCACCTGGGCGGGCTTGCCGCCCAGAGCCACCAGGCCCACCGCCGCCAGGGAAAGCAACTCCAGGGTGACATACAGATTGAACAGATCGGCGGACAGGAACAGCGCATTGAGCGCCGCCAGCAGGAAACCGGCGAGCGGCCAGAAGTAGTCGCCAGGAACCACCCGACGAGGGGCCCCGCGACTGCGGGGATCGGCGGCAAGGCGACTGGCGCGGGCCGGCGACACCACGTTATTCGGCACTTCCTGCGCCGCTGCGGAGCCGGCCGTTTGATGCACCGCGCTGAAATACGCTCGGGCATAGACCGCCAGGGGCAGGGCCACCGCCTGGGTGAGCAGCAGCATGGCCGCCGCCAGACCATCGGCCAGCAGGTCGATACCCAGCGGCGCGCCCCAGCCGCCGACGGCGTGGGTCACCGGGCCGCCTTGCAGCACTTGACCGGCCAGGGCCAGAGCCAGAATCAGTTGCACCACCAGACCCGCGACGGCCAGGCGGCCGCCGCGCCCTTCACCGAGCAGAAAGGCCAGCACCGCCCAGGCCAGGGGCAGGACGATGAGCCAGGGCAGGGGATCCAGGACGGCCGTCATGTTCGCGCCCCCGCCGTGGCGCTACCATAAACTGCCCCCCTGACCTGGAGACCGCCATGACCGATATATCCGCCCAATCCCGCCAATGGCTCGCGAAAATGCAGGAAACCCGCCTGCCCCTCTGGGCGGGCCTGCTGTTGCTCATCCTGTTGCTCGCGGTGTTCGCCTGGCAACGTGTGGCGTTGAACCGCGCCGAGGCGCGCCTGGCCGATGAACGTTCGGCCATGACCCGAAAATTCGAGGCGGATCGCGCCAGTCTGGTCAGTCAGGTGCGTGAACGCGCCACTGCCCAGGCGGACACATCCCGGCGCCACTTCGCCCTGGCTCTGGCCTGGGCGGTGCGCGGCGAGCTGATCCGCAACAACCTGGACCAGGTGGACCAGTACTTCGCCGAACTGGTGAAGCTGCCGGGCCACAGCCTGGTGCTGTTCGCGGCGCCGGACGGCAAGGTGCTGGTATCCACTGACCGCAAACACCTGGGGGCCAACGCCGTCAGTCTGGCGCCGGCCGAGGCCCTGAATCAGGCCCAGATCGCCCTCCACGCCGAGGCGGATGGCACCAAGCTGCTGAGCATCCCCGTCATGGGCCTCAATACCCGCATGGGCACGGTGCTGCTGCGCTACCAGGAGGCCGATCCCCTGGCCGGGTTGTAGCGCGCCGTTCATTCCGCTTCTCCGTGGCGATCCCGGTCCGCCGACAGGCGCCGCGCCAGGGCCAGCGCCAGGGCGGTGGCCGCCACGGCGACGACGATGCCCGTCAGCACCATGGCCTGGGGCACCGGGTCGATACCGCCAGCCCGCTGCGCCAGGCCCACCAGCACCAGGAAGGCGCCGCTGCCCATCAGGTTGAAGGCCAGGATGCGGCGCAGGGCATGGGTCAGCAGGATCACGCCGCCCAGGCCCAGGACAAACAGGGCCACCCCGGCCAGGGCGTAGATCAGGCCCGGGGTCATCCCTCTCCCCCTCCCCCCGGGGGGGAGGGGCGAATTGCCAGCACCAGGAACAACCCCGCCAGGATCAGGCCCAGGGACAGGGTGAGGCCCGCCTCGATGAGCAGGATGAGCGTCCCCGCGTGCTCCGGCGGATAGCGCAGCAAGGCGCCCTCCCCCAGCAGGCCCGCGGCCACCGCCAGGAACACCAGAAAGCCGCCCGTCAAACCCAGGCGCAACAGCCGGCGCGGCGCGCGCCATGCCGGCAGCCAGTCGGCCAGATGCAGCAGCACCGCCGCCGCCGCCAGCACCGCCCCGGCCTGGAAAGCGCCGCCCGGCCGGTGGGCGCCGGCCCAGAGCAGGTAGCCGGCGGCCAGGATCATGAGGGGCACGACGAGCATGGCGAGGGCGCGCAACAGCGGATCGCCGGGCTCCGGTCGGAGCGTCGGTGAGCGGATTTCTTCCCCCTGGGTCGCCCACATGCCCAGCAGGGCCAACAGCAGCACCCCGATCTCCAGCAAGGTGTCGTAGCCTCGGAAGTTGAGCAGTACGGCGGTGACCGGGTGTTCGACGCCACTGGCGGGCAGGTTCGCGGCGACCGCGGCGGGCAAGGCCAGACCGGCGGCGGGCAGTTCCAGAATGGCCCACGCCATCAGCCCAGCCAGGACGGCCAGGCCGGCGAAGAGCGCGGATTTCCAGATTCCCCGCATGGTTCAGTCCGCCAGCAGTTTGTCCAGTTCGCGCTGCACCACCCGGTAATAGGTGCTCCACAACAGCATGCGCGGGCTGCGGAACTCCTTGAAGTCCGCATCGATGTATTCCTCCACCTCCAGAGCCAACCGCTGGCCGGGGTTGTCGTAATAGAGCACGCCGGGCACCCGCTTGACGCCATAGCGCCGGGTCAGGTCGCGCAACTTGGCCGCCGCCGGCTTGCCCCGTTGCGCCACCCGCACCGCCACGAAACGAATGCGGTCCCGGTATTGCGGCGCCAGGTAGCGGATCAGAGTGGCGACACGCTGCGATTCCCCGTCCGCATTGGCGTAGAAAAAGGCGATCAGGGGATATCGGGTGTCGGCCAGCAATCCGGGGTAGGCGGACAATGGCACGCGTTCGACACCGGTGGCATCGAGAATCCGTTCCACGGGTTGACCCGCCAGGCGGCGCACCTCGGCCATGTCCACCTCCGCGCGGGCCGGTGGGACGAAACAGGCCAGCGCCAGCAAGGCGGCGGCCAGCAGCTCACGTCCCGCAAACAGCCTCGGGCAGATCGATTCGACGATCCTCATGTTCGCTCCTTTCCAGTCCCAGTTTCGGCGTGACGCCCGCGCAGCGCCCCCAGGGCGTCCAGCAGCAGGGCGCCGGTGAGGCCCGCGCCGATGGCCGCCTCCGCCAGGGCGATGTCCGGCGCCGACAGCCGCGCCCAGGCCAGGGCCATGAGCAGGCCGAAGACGATGAACATCACCACCGCCCGGGTGAGGTCAGGCGTGGCCAGGGTGCGCCAGGCGCTCCACAACAGGGCCAGGGCCAGCAGGACGTCCAGGGCCAGGCTCATGCACGTCCTCCGGGAGGCTCGACCCTCCCCTCCCCCACGGGGGGAGGGGCCGGGGGAGAGGGCAAGCCGCTCACCGGCGCGATGCCCAGTTCGTGGGCGCGGCGGGCGATGGCGAAGCTCACCGCGGCGCTGGCGGCCAGCACCAGGGGCCACACCAGCAGGATCTTCAGGCCCGCCGCCAGGCTTTCCGCCTGGAGGGCCAGGCCCAGCACCAGCAGGCCCAGGCCCAGGTTGTCCGCCTTGGTGAGGGCGTGGAGACGGGCGTAGACGTCGGGAAAGCGCAGCAGGCCCAGGGTGCCGGCCAGGTAGAAGCCGGCCCCGGCCAGCAGCAGCCCGGTACTGGTCCACTCAAGCAGGCTCGTCATGGCCTCCCTCCGCTTTCTTCCAGCCCAGCCGTGCGAAGGCCACCCCGGCGATGGCGGCCAGCAGGGCCAGCACCAGGGCGGCGTCCACCAGGGGCATGGCGACTGCCTCGCCGGCATGGGCCAGCAGCAACAGCACGCCCACCCCGGTGGTGCCGAACAGCAGGGCCGCCAGCATGCGGTCCGCCGCCGTGGGTCCCCGGGCCGCCCGGACCAGGGCCGCCACCAGATTCAGCAACAGGAAGAGGGCCAGGGGGCCTTCCAGACCGGTCATGCCGCTGACCTCCACATAAGGGCGATATGGGCCTCGGCCTCACGCACCTCCTCGGCGATAGGCAGGCGGGCGTCCAGCACGTGCAGACGCAGTCGGTCACCCTCCAGGACCACGCTGACGGTACCCGGCAGGAGGTTCAGGGTATTCACCAGCAGCACCCGGGCGATGCCCTCGGGCAGGGTCACGGGCACCTCCACCAGGGCCGGGGCCAGGTCCATGGCGGGACGGAAGGCCCGGACCGCCACCTGGAGGCCGCCCTTGCAGGACTGCACCAGGAAGAAGCCGGCGAAGCCCAGCAGGCCCGCCGGGGAAACCTGACCGGCGCCGGGCGGCGCCAGGTACAGGCTGGCGGCCAGGGCCAGGGCCACGCTCACTGCGCCCACCCCCCAACTGTCGGCGCGGCCCTCGGCCAGCGCCCACCACACCAGGGCCAAGGCCGTGCCTCGGAACAGGATTGGACCCATCACGGCTGGGTCTCCCCGTGGCGTAGGTTTTCGAAGCGCACGCGGTCCGGGGCGTTGGTGCCGCCTGTCATGACGAAGGCCATGGCCTCCTCCACGCTCCAGTCGGTCTGCACCAGGTCCTCCACGGGCACCACCTCGATGTAGCCGGAGGTGGGATTGGGGGAGGTGGGCACGTAGACCGCCGCCAGCTGCCGCCCCGTGTCCGGGTCGGTCATCACCTTGGTGACGAAGCCCACGGCCTTCATCTCCGGCGAGGGGAAGGCAATGAGCACCACCCGCTGGCCGGATACCGGCGGCTGGCGCAGGGTCTCCAGGAAGCGCTTGGTGGCGCTGTAGATGGTCTGCACCAGGGGCAATCTAGCCAGAAGCCTTTCCGCGAAGGCGATGAGGCGCCGCCCCACCACCAGGGAGGTGAGCAGGCCCACGACGTACAGCCCGCCCAGGGTCACCAGGGCGGCCAGCACGTACTGCACCACGGGATGCACCAGCCAGTCGGCCAGAGTCTCCGAGAACGGACGCAGGCCCCGGGCCAGACCCCGCAGGAAGGGTGCCCCGGTCTTCGCCAGCAGGCTGAGCAGGAAATCCAGGACCAGCCAGGTCACCCACAGGGGCGCCACGGTGAAGAAGCCGATGAGGAGGTAGCGGCCGAAATGGGCGCCGCCGCCTGGAGTTTTGGGTGGGCTGCCATCCATGGTTCGGGTCTAGAAGGGATCAGGGCCGGATTATGCGCCAGTGTCGCCAGGCCAGTACCAGCAGGGTGGCG
>CAZREY010000005.1:0-8463 GCA_964599015.1 uncultured Thiobacillus sp. | reverse complement strand
GCAATACGAATCCACCCATCACCGCGCCATAGCCGGGCAGGGCATCATGGCCGCTGGCGTGGAGGATCAGGTACAGGGTATAGGCCGCATACAAGCCCAGGAACAGCCCCCCCTCCCAGCGGGCGATGAGATTGCCTGTGAAGAACACCGGCAGGCAGGCCACGGCCACGGCCACCATCACCGGGAGGTCGAAGGCCAGCAGGGACGGCGCCACGGCCAGGGCCGCCGGGGCCACGCTGGCGGAGATGCCCAGCACCGCCAGGATGTTAAAGATGTTGCTGCCCACCACGTTGCCTACGGCGATGTCCCGTTCCCCCCGCAGGGCGGCCATCACCGAGGTGGCCACCTCGGGCAGGGAGGTGCCCGCGGCGACGATGGTGAGGCCGATGACCAGTTCGCTCACCCCCAGGTAGCGGGCGAAGGCCACCGCCGCCTCCACCAGCCAGCGGGCCCCCAAGACCAGCAGGGCCAGGCCCGCCAGGATCAGCAGGACCTGCACGCCCCAGTGGGCACCCCATCCCGTGGGCGGGCCGTTGAAGGCCTCGGTGTATTCCTCGTCCACCTGGGCCTGGGCCGCCGCCGTCTCCCGCCGGCTCTGGCGGATGAGCAGCACCGTGTAACCCACCACCAGGGCCGCCAGCAGCAGGCCTTCCCAGCGGCCGATGCCGCCGTCCAGGGCCAGGGCCCACAGCAGCAGGGAGACGCCGATCATCACCGGCACCTCCTGGCGAATGACCTGCTGGTGCACCACCAGGGGGGTGATGAGGGCGGACAGGCCCAGGATCACCAGCACGTTGAACAGGTTGCTGCCCACCACGTTGCCCAGGGCGATGTCCACCTGGCCCGCCCAGGCGGACCGGACGCTCACCGCCAGCTCGGGGGCGCTGGTGCCGAAGGCCACCACGGTGAGGCCCACGACAAGGGGTGTGATGCCCAGGGACAGCGCCAGCCGGGAGGCGCCCCGCACCAGCAGCTCGGCCCCCAGGATCAATGCCACCAGTCCCAATACGAACAGCAGCATGCGCACTCCTCCAGTCCAATCCCCACGCAGCGGGAAGCCCCCTGCGCGGCCGTCGCTGCCCCGCCCCGACCCCCGGAATCAGGCGCCGTGGTCCCCCGGGCCATGGCCCCCCGCCTTGCCCGCGGAGATGCGGTCCATGAGGGCGAACAGCACGCCGGACACCACGAAAGTCATGTGGATGCCCACCTTCCAGGCCAGCTGCTCGTTGGTAAGGCTTTCCACGTGCATGAAGGCCTTGAGCAGCTCGATGCCGGAGATGGCGACGATGGAGCCGATGAGCTTCATCTTCAGCTCGGCGAAGCCCACGTGGCCCATCCATCCGGGCCAGTCCTCGTGCTCGGCGGCGTCGAAGCGGGAGACGAAGTTCTCGTAGCCGGCGAAGACGATGATGATGAGCAGGTTGGCCACCATCACCACGTCCACCAGGGTCAGCACGCCGATGATCACGTCGCCGCCCTCGCCGGTGAACACCACCGGCACGAAATGCAGGAACTCCTTGACGAACTTCACCAGCAGCAGGGCCAGGGCCAGGATCAGGCCCAGGTAGAAGGGCACCAGCAGCCAGCGGCTGGCGAACAGGGCGCGTTCAAGACGGTTTTCCACGTGTTTCATTGCGTGATCTCTCGTTTGCGGGTGGCCGCCAGGCTGGCCGCCACCGAGGAGACGAGGATAACAGCAACGATGCCCAGGGCCAGGCCGATGGGGACCTTGTAGAAGTCGGCGATGAGCATCTTCACGCCCACGAACACCAGCACCAGGGCCAGGCCGTACTTGAGGAGGTGGAAGCGGTCATTAAGGTCCGCCAGCAGGAAGTACATGGAGCGCAGGCCCATGATGGCGAAGATGTTGGAGGTGAAGACGATGAAGGGATCGGTGGTGATGGCGAAGATGGCCGGGATGCTGTCCACGGCGAAGATCACGTCGGAGGTCTCGATGAGCATCAGCACCAGGAACAGGGGCGTGAACCAGCGCACACCGTCCCGCATGATGGCGAACTTCTCGCCGTGGTACTCGTTGGTGATGCGCAGATGGCTCCGCAGCCACTTCAGCACGGGGTTCTTGTTCAGGTCGCTCTCCGCCTCGGCGAAGATCAGCATCTTGAAGCCGGTGATCACCAGGAAGGCACCGAACAGATACAGCACCCAGTGGAACTGCTGCACCAGCCAGGCTCCCGCCAGGATCATGGTGGCGCGCATGACGATGGCCCCCAGCACACCGTAGATCAGCACCCGGCGCTGGTACTCCGCCGGCACGGCGAAGAAGCTGAAGATCATGATGAACACGAAGATGTTATCCACCGACAGGGACAGCTCGATGAGATAGCCGGTGAGGAACTCCAGGGCCTTGGCATTGGCCACCTCCCGACCCGCCGTGCCGTCCAGCCACCACCACAGCAGGGCGGCGAAGCTCAGGGACAGGGTGACCCATACGCCGGTCCAGCCCAGGGCCTCCCGGGCGCTCACCTTGTGGGCCTTCTTGCCGCCCAGCACGAACAGATCCAGGGCCAGCATGGCCAGGACGAAGAGAATGAAGCCGGCCCAGAAGGCCGGCGTGACCACGCTGGCGAGTTCCATTTAGCGGCGCACTCCCTGCTCGGCCGCTTCCAGGGCGGCGATGCGCTCCTCGATGGGCGGGTGGGTCATGAACAGGCGCTTGAGGCCGCCGCCGCCGCCGCCGGCGATGCCGAAGGCCGCCATCTTGTCCGGCAGGGGGGCCGGATGCAGGCTGCCCAGGCGCTTCAGGGCGTTGATCATGTTGCGGCGGCCGGCCAGGGAGGCCCCCCCGGCGTCGGCGCGGAATTCCCGCTGGCGGGAGAACCACATGACGATGATGGAAGCCAGGATGCCCAGCACCAGTTCGGCGATGATCATGGTGACGAAGAAGGCCGGACCGTGGCCCTGCTCGTTCTTGAAGACCACCCGGTCCACGGTGTGGCCGATCACCCGGGACAGGAACATGACGAAGGTGTTCACCACCCCCTGGATCAGGGCCATGGTCACCATGTCGCCGTTGGCGGCATGGCTCACCTCGTGGGCCAGCACCGCCTCCGCCTCCTCCCGGGTCATGCCCCGCAGCAGGCCCGTGGAGACGGCCACCAGGGAGCTGTTCTTGGTCATACCCGTGGCGAAAGCGTTCACCTCGGGGGAGTCGTAGATGGCCACCTCGGGCATCTTGATGCCGGCGGCCTGGGCCTGGCGGGCCACGGTCTGCACCAGCCAGAGTTCCTCCGGCGTGCGCGGGTCCGTGATGACCTGGGCCCCAACGGACATCTTCGCCGTCCACTTGGAGATGGCCAGGGAGATGAAGGCGCCGCCGAAGCCCATGACGGCGGCGAAGATCAGCAGGGCCTGCAGGTTGAGCCCCTGCTCGTTCAGGTAGGGCTCCACCCCCAGGATGCGCATCGTGATGGACAGGACGAAAACGATGGCCAGGTTGGTGGCCAGGAAAAGGACAATGCGTTTCATGGAAACTCCTCTAGACACTCAAAATCGGGACCAGCCCGGAATAAAAAAATCCACTGCGCACATATGGCGTCGGCATGTCGGCGATCAAGCCCGTCCCGCCGCCGCCCGGGGTGCATATGCGAACCCGCAGGCAGGCCCTCAGGTCAGGCCGCGCACCATTTCCTCCACTTCGAAGCCCAGCACCAGCATCCAGGTGAACAGGGCGACGCCCACTCCTGCCGCGGCAATGTCCTTGATGACGCGAATCTTTTCGTTGTGCCGGCTTTCCACGAAGTCGCACAGGGCCTCGATCGCGCTGTTCATGATTTCCGCCACCAGCACCAAGGCCGTGGCGACGATGATGAGCAAGGCGTCGATGTGCTCCCGGAAGAAGACGGCCGCCACCAGCACCCCCAGGGACAGAACCAGCTTCCAGGCCACCGTGAGGTCGTAGAACACCGCGTAGCGCAAGCCCGAGGCAATGACCTTCAGCTTGCGGATGGGGTGATAGCCCGGTTCGCCGATACCGAGAAACTTGTGCCTCATGCCTCGCCTCCATCAACGTTCGCCCCATTCTATCGGCCGCGGGACGATGAGGGCATGCAGTCCGGCCACCCATAGGATGGCGGCGAGGACACCCGCCAGGACGTCCGTGGGAAAGTGCACCTGCAGATAGATCCGGGAGGCCCCCACCAGCGCCACCACGCCCCCCAGGAGCATGACCAGGGGAATGCGCCAGCGCCGCCGCGCCCCGTACACCAGGAACAGGGCCAGGGCGACCGCCGTGGCCTGCATGGCATGCGCGCTGGGGTAGGACCAGTCCGCCGGCATGCCGACCCAGGCGGGAAAAAGGTCCGGGCGGGGTCGGGCCACCCAATGCTTGACGAGATGGGAGACCGCCGCCGCGCCAAGCAGGGCAGCCAGGACAAACCCGGCCTCACGCCGCCGTCCTGTCCGATGCAGGCGCCATGCCGCCAGGGCCGTGAGCGGCACCAGGACGAACAGGGAGCCGAGCCAGGTCACGGCCTCGACCCAGGGGTCCATGGCCGCCACGCGCCAGGCGGCGGCCTGCGCCAAGCCCAGGCCATCCCACGGGGGCACGCCCCCACCCCGGACCACCCATGCGCCCGAGGCCAGGACCCCCAGGCCCAGGCTCCAATAGACAATGGCACGCCTCATGATGTCCCGGCCGCATCCCGTGGACCACTTCCCGGGGCGGTCCGGTGGCCAGCCGCGCCGGGCAGGCGCTTTTCGTACCGGCCCAGATTGACCGTTGCCCAGTAGCCGGCCACCAGGGCCAGGATGACGACGCCGATACCCACCAGGGTCAGGGCATCGTACTTTTCCGGCTCGAGGATGATGATCTTGCGGCTCAGCGCGATGAGCGCCACGGTGAATATCACGGTCAGCCCGATCTTGCCGTCGGTGTAGTAATGCTTGATGGTTTCCAGCAGCTCGATGCCGATGAGCACCAGCAGAAACAGGCCGAATATCTCCAGCAACTCGTCAACCTCGAGAATCATCACCGGCGGCGAGATGATGTCCTGGATCAGTATCCAGGCCAGTTCGCCGACGGCCAGCAGAACGACGGCGGACATCATGAGGATGAGGGCGGCGATGACAAGGCGCTCGAATTTCCTCAAGTGATCCAGCATGGGGGAAGCGCCCCGGGAAGGCGTCCCGGCGGCGTCGCGGCCGGCAAGCCCGGCCGGGGTTCCAGGCACGGGGTCCGGGTGGGCGGGGGGCATGGATTCTCCTGTCACCGGCGCGGCGCCCCCGGTTGCGCCGGCCCGCCCGGTTTCACGAGGATGAGGACGGGCGCCGCCAGGGTGGGCAGCAGCACGGCCCAGGGGTCGGGTTTGGCCGTGTCGCTCATGGCATGGCGCTGTAACGAACGACGGGATGGCGCTCGCCGATCCAGTGGACGATGCCGTCCCGCACGTTGTAGATGCGGGTGTAGCCTTGCTCGGCCAACCGCCGGGCCAGGCCGTCGGTGCGGTTGCCCGTGCGGCAGATGAGGGCAATGGGCGCGTCCTTGGCCACCTCGGACCGGATGCGGGGAAGCATCTCCGGATTCTCCCGCCCCGCGGCGTCCACGTAAGTCAGCGTGCGGCTGCCTTCCACCACCCCGGTCTGGCGCCACTCCTCCGGACGACGTATGTCATACAAGGGAACGCCCTGCTCCAGCAAGGCCTGGAGCTGGGCGTTGTCCACGTTGGTGTAGGGGGCGGGGGAACAACCCGCGAGACCCAGGGCCAGGGTGGCCAGCAGGGCGGCTTGGGAGAAGACGTGCATGACTCTGCTCCTAGGGTGACAGGCGCGGACGTGGCGGGGCGGACCGATTCATGGCGCGGCCGGCTGCTCGCCGTCCTCGATGCCAGGCATGGCCGCATGCCGGACCTGGCGCTGGCGGCGCAGATTGCGCGCCACCGTGCGGCCGACCCGCTCGGCGGCCCGGTCGATGGCCACATACAGGTTGGGCTGGGTGTCTTCCAGCACCACTTCCAAGGGCGTGTCCAGCTTCACGCGGATGCGGCAACGCTTGTCGGCGCCGCCCCGGGGACCGTTGATGTCGAGCAGCTGCACCGCCACGCGCACCACGTGGGGCGTGCTTTGCCCCAGACCATAGGCGAGGCGCCTGACTGCGTAATCCCTCAGGGCATCGGTGAGTTCGAATCCCCGGCTCTGGATGTCCACGTGCATGACCCGGCTCCTGTTCAGGTGAAAGACCCGGCCATGGTATGCCCCTGCATATAGCAATAAAATTCGAACATTCCTTAACTTGTTTTCGGTATTGACGAACAATGCTCAACTACAGGCAGCTCCATTACTTCTGGCGCGTCGCCAAGGACGGCAGCATCACCCGGGCCGGCGAGCGCCTGCATCTCACGCCCCAGACCCTGTCCGGCCAGATCGGCCAGCTGGAGAACACCCTGGGTGTGCAGCTTTTCCGGCGGGTGGGACGCCGCCTGGAACTCACCGACGTGGGTCAGCTGATCCTTTCCTACGCGGATGAGATCTTCCAGGTGGGCGGCGAACTGGAGGAGATGCTGCGCAGCCAACCGGCGGGGCGGCCCTTTCTGTTCCGGGTGGGCATCGCCGACGTGGTCCCCAAGGCCATCGCCTATCAGCTTCTGGCCCCGGCCACCCAACTGCCCGAGCCGGTGCGCATGGTGTGCCGCGAGGACAAGCTGGAACGCCTGCTGGCGGAACTGGCCATCCACCGCCTGGACCTGGTACTGGCCGACAGCCCCCTGCCGCCCCAGACGGACGTGAAGGGTTACAGCCACCGCCTGGGGGGCTGCGGCATCCGCTTCCTCGCCACGCCCGCCCTGGCCGCCGGCCTGAAGGGGCCGTTTCCCGCCTGCCTGGCGGACGCACCCCTGCTGGTGCCCGGGGAGGGCACCGTGATGCGCGGCCGACTGCTGCGCTGGCTGGAATCCCAGCACATCCGCCCGCGCATCGTCGGCGAGTTCGACGACAGCGCCCTGATGAAGTCCTTCGGTGGCGGTGGCGCCGGCATCTTCCCCGCCCCGTCAGCCATCGCCGGCGAGGTGGTCAGACAGCACGGGGTGATCGATGTGGGCGGCACCGAGGCGGTCCAGGAACAGTTCTATGCCATTTCCGTGGAGCGCAGGCTACGCCATCCGGCGGTGGTGGCCATCAGCGAGGCGGCCAGGGACAGCCTCTTCGGCGGCGACCATTGATGCTGGATCACGGCATCGTCGAAACACCCCAAGGCCAGACTGCCCGCATGGACGCTCACAACAGACCTATCCAGGAACGCATCGACTGGCTTTCGACGTCGCCCACCATTACTCGGAGGACTACTCCAGTCCGGAGACCTTCCTGGCCCGCAAGCGCTACCTGGCGGTCCATCCCACCGACATCATGGCACTCAAGGGCATGGACGGACGCATCAACATCCCCGTGGCCACCAGCACGCCGCCGGGCATCATCCAGCCCTTCCGCAACTTGGGTGGGATGTTCAACCTGGGCTGGCCCCACCTGAACGAGGTCCTCGCCCACCATGTGGGCCACACCGTCCGGGCCGGCCGCCAGACCCTCGTGCTGATCACCTACCATTTCTCCAAGGGCGACCCCAGCCGGGGATGTGCCGGTTTCAACTACGACACCGAGGCCGCCATCGCCCACACCGAAGCCATCAAGTCCCAGGTGGAAGATGTCTTCGGCCATGGCCACGGCACGGTCTATCCGGTGGTTTGCGGCTTCGAGACCGACGAGGACGCATTGATCCTCCACGGCAGGGACGGGGCCCGACTGAACCTGGCGGAGATGGGGCCGGAACAGGGAGACAGCCTCCTCCCCCTACGAAGAGGTGGGCATGGACCGGGCCCGGGCCAAGCTGAAGGCCCGCTTCATGTCGGAATTCACCGCCGGGCTGATCCACCAGGAGTTCCCCGCCCTGGCGCGGAAGATGCACATGCGTACCGCGGTGCTCAACTGGCAATCCCGCGCCCTGGAACCCGTGGACCCCTGAGCCGGCGGGCATAAAAAAACGGCCCCGCCGTGCGGGGCCCGTGAAATGGAGCAGGCGCTCCGGCTGTGAAGGGTGGTCCGGCGCGGGCATTCAGGCGCTGCGCACCTCCACCGGACTGGAAAAGATCAGCAGGCCGTAGTCCCTTTCATATTCCCGGCGCAGATGCTCCACCACCCTGTCGGCCAGGGTGGGGTCGCACAGGATGTCCACGCGGATGTTGCCCTCCTTGCGCCAGACGCCACTGCGCCGGCCGTGGGTACCAAGACCCCGGGCGTCGGTGATGGTGTAGCCGGTCACGCCCAGGGGGGGCAGTTCCCGCTCCAGGAAGGGTTCCAGCACGGCCTCGCAGACGATGGTGAGCAGCAGGCGATTGGGGGTGTTCATGGTCAGGCTCCGGATCCATAGAGGGTTTGCGCCATCCAGTAATACACCGGAATGCCCAGGAACAGGTTGAACGGAAAGGTCAGCCCCAGCGAGGCGCCGATCGACAGCCCCGG
>CAZREY010000004.1:13143-24078 GCA_964599015.1 uncultured Thiobacillus sp. | reverse complement strand
CCGTGCCCTTCATCGCCCGCTACCGCAAGGAGGCCACCGGCGGCCTGGACGACACCCAGCTGCGCTTCCTGGAGGAGCGCCTGGGCTATCTGCGGGAACTGGAGGAGCGACGTGCCGCCATCCTTGGCAGCATCGAGGAACAAGGAAAACTGACGCCGGAATTGCGCGCCGAGATCGAGGCCGCCGAAACCAAGCAGCGCCTGGAGGACCTCTACCTGCCCTACAAGCCCAAACGCCGCACCAAGGCCCAGATCGCCCGGGAGGCGGGTTTGGAACCCCTGGCCGATGCCCTGCTGGCGGACCCGGACCTGGCCCCGGAGGACGCGGCCCGGGCCTATGTGGACCCTGACAAGGGCGTGCCTGACACCAAGGCCGCCCTGGATGGCGCCCGCCAGATTCTCATGGAGCGATTCGCCGAGGATGCCGGTCTCATCGAGAAGCTGCGCGCCTACCTACAGGACCGGGGCCGGGTGGTGTCCCGGGTGCTGGAGGGCAAGGAGAACGAGGGCCAGAAGTTCCGGGACTGGTTCGAGTTCGACGAGGCCTGGCGGGACATGCCCTCCCACCGGGCCCTGGCCCTGTTCCGGGGGCGGGGGGAAGGCATCCTGGCGGTGATGGTGAAGCTGCCGGAGGAGTTGCAGGAAGGTTTCGCCGGCGCCAACCCCTGCGAAGGCATGATCGCCGCCCACCTGGGCTTGCGGGACCAGGGCCGGCCCGCGGACAAGTGGCTCATGGACACGGTGCGCTGGACCTGGAAGGTGAAGCTGTCCCTGCACCTGGAGCTGGACCTGATGAACACCCTGTTCGAGCGGGCCGAGGCCGAGGCCATCCGGGTCTTCGCCGCCAACCTGAAGGACCTGCTGCTGGCCGCGCCAGCGGGCCAGAAGGCGGTGGTCGGCCTGGACCCGGGCATCCGCACCGGGGTGAAGGCGGCGGTGGTGGACCGCACCGGCAAGCTGCTGGACACGGCCACCATCTACCCCTTTGATCCCCGCAACGACTGGGAAGGGTCCATCAACACCCTGGGCCGGCTGGTGGCCCAGCACGAGGCCCAGCTTGTGAGCATCGGCAACGGCACCGCCAGCCGGGAGACGGACAAGCTGGTGGCGGACCTCATGCGTCGCTATCCCCAGCTGGGCATCACCAAGGTGACGGTGTCCGAGGCCGGGGCCTCGGTGTATTCCGCCTCGGAGACGGCGGCAAGGGAGTTCCCGGACCTGGACGTGAGCCTGCGGGGTGCGGTGTCCATTGCCCGGCGCCTGCAGGACCCCTTGGCGGAACTGGTGAAGATCGAGCCCAAGGCCATCGGCGTGGGCCAGTACCAGCACGATGTGGGCCAGACCAAGCTGTCCCATGCCCTGGAGGCGGTGGTGGAGGACTGCGTCAATGCCGTGGGGGTGGACGTGAACACCGCCTCGGCGGCCCTGCTGGCCCGGGTCTCCGGCCTCAATGCCGCCCTGGCCCGGGAGATCGTGGCCCACCGGGACGCCCATGGCCCCTTCCCGGACCGGGAGGCCCTGAAGCAGGTGCCCCGCCTGGGACCCAAGACCTTCGAGCAGGCGGCCGGTTTCCTGCGGGTGGCCGGCGGCGCCAACCCTCTGGACGCCTCCGCCGTGCACCCGGAGTCCTACCCGGTGGTGGGGCGCATCCTGGCGGAACTGGGCAAGGAGATTCGCGGTGTCATCGGCAACACGGACGTGCTGAAGAGCCTTAAGCCCGAGGCCTACGCGGATGAGCGCTTCGGCCTGCCCACGGTGAAGGACATCCTGCGGGAACTGGAAAAACCCGGCCGGGACCCCCGCCCCGAGTTCCGTACCGCCAGCTTCCAAGAGGGTGTGAACGACCTGAAGGACCTGAAGCCCGGGATGGTGCTGGAGGGCACCGTCACCAACGTCACCAACTTCGGCGCCTTCGTGGACATCGGCGTGCACCAGGACGGCCTGGTGCACATCTCCGCCCTGTCGGATCGCTTCGTGCAGGATCCCCGGGAGGTGGTGAAGGCGGGGAACATCGTCAGGGTGAAGGTGCTGGAGGTGGATCTTTCACGCAAACGCGTCGCCTTGACCATGCGCCTCAAGGACGAGGTCAAGCCCCGGGAGCAGCCCCAGCGGGGCGGTCCGTCCTTCAGGCCGGGGGCACAGAAGCAGCAGCCTGCCCCGGGTGGGGCCCTGGCGGATGCCTTGAGTCGGGCCATCGGACAACGTTGATGTCATCCAATACCGCCTATCTGGGCCTATGCTGGAAGTGAAGCATGGGGCTTCGAAAATGTTTTCGGGTCCGTCCCATGCATGGATAAGTGGAGTGGAACATGACCATGCGTAATGAGTATGTGGAAAACCTGAAGTCCCGCCTGGATGAATGGAATGCGGACCTGGCCAAATGGGAGGCCAAGGCCAGGACGGCCAGGACCGACATGCGCATCGAGTATGAAATGCAACTGGAAAACCTGCGCAAGCAGCGTGAAGCGGCCGCGGAAAAGCTGGACCAGCTTCAGGCTTCGGCCGGCGAGGCATGGAAAGACCTGGCGGCGGGGGCCGATGAGGCGTGGAGCCATATGCGGGATGCCTTCGACAAGGCCCGGACCCATTTCCAGAAGTAGGGATCATCCCCGTAACCAGGAGGTTAAGCCGGTGTCAGGCTGTGGGCGCCGGGGTGTGTGTACAGCTGGCCGATAAGGTTTCTGTATTAAGTAATTGCACGGTGTGCCGATAGGGTGCGTGTTGCATGAAAACTTTTCCCATGACCGCAACCGACACCATCAAGAAAGTCACCGTGGGCCAGTTGCGCCCGGGGATGTATATCCACGACCTGAATTGCGCTTGGATGGATCATCCGTTCGTCACCAACAGCTTCATGGTCAAGAACGAGCAGCGGGTGCGGGAAATCCAGTCCCTGGGCATACCCGAGGTGTACATCGACACCCTCAAGGGGCTGGATGTGGTGGATGCCCCCACCCAGGCGGAGGTGGACAGCGCCATCGCCCGGGACATGGAGGCCATCGCCCGGGAACCGGCGGAGGAGATTCGCCGCGTGTCCCTGGAAGAGGAGTTGGGACGGGCGCAAAAACTCCATACGGAGGCCAACCGGGTGGTGAAGGGCATACTCCAGGACATCCGCCTGGGACGGCAGATCGAGATGGATCGGGTGGAGCCCCTGGTGGAGCAGATGGTGGATTCCATCTTCCGCAACCAGGATGCCCTGTTGCCCCTGGCCCGGCTCAAGGAGCACGACAACTACACCTTCAAGCATTCGGTCTCGGTCTGCGCGTTGCTGGTGTCCTTCGCCCGGAGCCTGGGCCTGAAGCGGGCCGTCATCAAGGAGATCGCCATCGGCGGGCTGCTCCATGACGTGGGCAAGGCCCAGGTGCCGGACGAAATCCTCAACAAGCCGGCCAAGCTTACCGACGCGGAATTCTCCAAGATGAAGTCCCACGTGGTGCAGAGCATCATCATCCTGCAGAACACCCCGGGCATCAGCCAGATCGCCCTGGACGTGGCGGGGCAGCATCACGAGCGCTACGACGGCAGCGGTTATCCCAATCGTCTCAGGGGCGAGGAAATCTCACTCTACGGCCGGATGGGGGCCATCGTGGATGTGTACGACGCCATCTCCTCGGACCGGGTCTACCACAAAGGCATGGCCCCCACCGCCGCCCTGGGGCGTCTGCTGGAATGGAGCAAATTCCATTTCGATCCGGAGCTGGTGCGTGCCTATGTGCGCGCGGTGGGCATCTATCCCACCGGTTCCCTGGTGCGCCTGGAGAGCGGGCGCCTGGGGGTGGTGATGGAGCAGCACCGGGACAGCCCATGCAGCCCCGGGTGAAGGTCATGTTCCATGCCGTGCACCAGCGCTATCTGCCACCGGAGGTCGTCGACCTGGCCTGGCCGGGCTGCCAGGACCGCATCCTGGGCCATGAGGAATACGAGGCCTGGCGGATCGACCCGAAACAGTGGCTGCCCCTGGTGGAGTGAAACTGCCGCGCCAGGCGCTTACGGCGCGCTGGCCGCTGCCACGCGCATGTCCGCCTCCAGGCCAGCCAGGTCCGTCTCGTCCAGTCCAAGGCGTGCCATGCAGGCCTCCTTCCAGCCATCGTTCCAGGCCGGGTCATCCTCCCCGGCCGCCTGGGCGTGCACATGGCAGGCAAGGTTCAGCAGAGCGCACAGGCCCATCGTCGCATCGGAAAGATCCCGAGCCTTCAGGTCGTGGTGATGGCGAATGGCCTGGGCGACGGCCTCCGGCAATTGCCAGTTCTTCGCCACCATCTCCCCCAGCAGGGCATGGTCCGAGTTCTGGGCATGGTCCATGGCCGGGATTTCGGTCCAGCGGCCCCGGGCCAGGAGGTCTCCGTAGGCGGGCATGCGTTTGACCAGCAGGGCCAGGCCGCAGTCGTGGAACATGCCCAGGGTGTAGGCCTGGTCGGCGGTGATGCCCCGGGGCCGCGCCAGCTTCGCGGCCATCATGGTGTACTGGGCGATCTGGCCGCTGCGGTGCCACAGGGCCTCCAGGGCCGCGTTGTGGGCATCGCCGCCCAGGGCGGCGCGCAGGGAGATGCCGCGCAGGATGGCCAGGGTGGGGGGGATGCCCAGCAGGGTCACCGCCCGCTCCACGGTTTCCACCTTGGCATGCAGGCCGAATACCGGTGAGCCCACCACCCGGAACACCGCGCCGCTGAGGGCGCCGTCCTGGCGGATCAGCCGGGCCACATCGCTGGTGGTGACGTCCGGGTCCCCCAGCATGGCCTGGATCTTCATCAACACGTCCGGAAGGGGGGGTATCTTGATGCCGCTGGCCAGGATGGCCTGGATGCGGGGGTTGTCGCTGGTTTCGCTCATGGGCGGGCAAGGGCATGGAATACGGCCGACTATAGCATCGGCCCCGGGGGCTCCCAGGGACTAGAATGATGTCGAGACGCTTCGAGCCATGACCTCGTCCCCTCCTCTTCTCTCCGCGCCGGCCCACCACCTCACCGCCCATGGGGTGGTGACGGCCCTGGCCAGCGATGCCGAGTTGGGCCTGAGCCAGGCCGAGGCGTCGATCCGTCTGGAGCGGCATGGGCCCAATGCCCTGCCCGAGCGCCCGGGCAAGCCCGCCTGGCTGCGTTTCCTCGGCCAGTTCAATCAGGCATTGATCTACATCCTGCTGGCCGCCGGGTTCATCACCGCCGCCCTGGGGGAGTGGGTGGACAGCAGCGTCATCTTCGGCGTGGTGCTCATCAACGCCGTGGTGGGCTACATCCAGGAGGCCAAGGCGGAGAACGCCCTGGCGGCGCTGAAGCGTCTGCTGGCCACCAGTGCCCGGGTGATCCGGGAGGGGGGCAGGACCACCATCCCCGCCGTGGATCTGGTGCCCGGCGACATCGTCCTGCTGGACGCGGGCGACAAGGTGCCGGCGGATCTGCGGCTCGTCCGCGCCCACGAACTCCAGGTGGACGAGGCCATGCTCACCGGCGAATCCCTGCCCGCATCCAAGCAGACCCACGCCCTGCCGGCGGATACGGTGCTGGCCGAGCGCACCAACCTGCTGTTCAGCGGCACCCTCGTCACCCGTGGGCAGGGCGTGGGCCTGGTTGTGGCCACGGGGGAGGGCACGGAAACCGGACGCATCTCCAGCATGGTGGCGTCCGCGCCGGACCTGTCCACACCCTTCACGCGCAAGGTGGCGGGCATGAGCCAGGTGCTGCTGTACGTGATCCTGGCCCTGGCGGGCATGACCTTCGCCATCGGCTGGCTGCGGGGGGAGCCGGCCTTCGACATGTTCATGGCCGCCGTGGCCATGGCCGTGGGGGCCATCCCCGAGGGACTGCCGGCGGCCGTGACCGTGGTGCTGGCCATCGGCGTGAAGCGCATGGCGGCCCGCCGGGCCATCATCCGCAAGCTGCCGGCGGTGGAGACTCTGGGGGGCGTGACGGTGATCTGCTCGGACAAGACCGGCACCCTCACCCAGAACCAGATGACCGTGGAGCGCCTGTGGGCCGGCGGCAATTGGTACGAGGTGAGCGGGGTGGGCTATGCCCCGGAGGGCGAGATCCTGCGGGAAGGACATGGCGCGACCGTGGCCGGCGCCCTGCGGGAAGCCCTGCTGGCGGGTCTGCTGTGCAACGATGCCCTGTTGAAGAATGACCCGGCGGGATGGCAGGTGGTGGGCGACCCCACCGAAGGTGCCCTCATCACCGCCGCCCTCAAGGCGGGGCTGGGGGCGGACCACGTGGAGGCCCATCCCCGCTGGGGTGTGCTGCCGTTCGAGTCGGAGCGGCAATACATGGCCACTGCCCACCACCGCGGTGAAGAGCGCCTGGTTTATGTGAAGGGGGCGCCGGAACGCCTGCTGGAGCGTTGCGAAACCCTGTTGGATGAGCACGGGTTCGAGATGCCATTTGACGCCTCATTCCGGGGGGCGGTGGAGTCCGCGGCCACCCGCATGGCCCAGCAGGGACTGCGGGTGCTGGCCCTGGCCCGCAAGAGCCACAGCGGCGACGCCTTCGGCCACCACCACGTCAGCGGCGGCCTGGTGTTCCTGGGACTCCAGGGCATGATGGATCCGCCCCGGCCCGAGGCGAAGCTCGCCCTGGCCGCCTGCCTGAAGGCCGGGGTGATGGTGAAGATGATCACCGGCGACCACGCCCTCACCGCCCGGGCCATCGCCGGTGCCCTGGGCATGCCCCGCCTGGAGCAGGTGCATACCGGGCGGGATCTGGCCCGCATGGACGAGGAGACCTTCGCCCGGGCCGCGCTGGAGTGCGATCTGTTCGCCCGGGTGGAGCCGGAACAGAAGCTGCGCCTGGTCCAGGCCCTCCAGCGGGCCGGCCACGTGGTGGCCATGACCGGAGACGGTGTGAACGACGCGCCCGCCCTGAAGGCGGCGGACATCGGCGTGGCCATGGGCAGGAACGGCACCGAGACCGCCCGGGAGGCGGCCGACATGGTGCTCACCGATGACAACTTCGCCACCCTGGTGGCGGCGGTGGAGGAGGGCCGGGGGGTATTCGACAACCTCACCAAGTTCGTGGTGTGGACCCTGCCCACCAACTTCGGCGAGGGCATGGTGCTCACCGCCGCCATCGTGGCCGGCGTGGCCCTGCCCATCACCCCCCTGCAGATCCTGTGGATCAACATGACCACGGCGGTGCTGCTGGGCCTCATGCTGGCCTTCGAGCCCATCGAATCCGGGGTCATGGCGCGTCCGCCCCGCCATCCCGAGGCGGCCCTGCTGAACCGCCGCCTGGGGCTGCGGGTGGTGCTGGTGGGGGTGCTCATGCTGCTGGGGGCCTTCGGCCTGTTCCAGTGGAAGCTGGCCCAGGGCGCCAGCCTGGACACGGCCCGCACCGTGGCGGTGAACGTGTTCGTGGCGGCGGAGATGTTCTACCTGTTCAACTGCCGTTCCATGACCCAGCCGGTCTGGCGCCTCCCCCTCTTCGGCAATCCCTGGGTCTGGCTGGGGGTGGCCGCCATGGCCCTGTTGCAGGCAGGCTTCACCTATCTGCCGGGCATGCAGCAGCTCTTCCGCAGCACGGCCCTGGGTTGGCAGGACTGGGGGCTGATCCTGATGGTGGGCGGCGGCGTGGCCGTGCTGGTGAGCATGGAGAAATGGCTGCTGGATCGAGCGCTTCCGTCCCGACACCCTCCCTGAAATTGACATGCGGGCGGAGGACCAGCCCCAGGCCTTCCCGTGGCTCTCCGCCCACCTTGCCGTGGTATCTGTGATGGCGAAGGCCGTGCCGGTGTTAATCTTCACAAATTAAGTCTCTTCGGTCTTTTCCATGCTTTTGCACCTTGGCCGCCTGGCCGGCAGTCGTCCCTGGCGAGTGGTCCTGATGGCGGCCCTGCTGGTGGCCGTCAGCGCCGTCTACAGCCTGGACGTGATGCAGCGCCTGACCCTGTCCCCCGGCTGGGAGGTGCCCGACAGCGGCTCCACCGAATCGGTCAACGTCCTGCGCCAGCACCTGGGGCGGGACGATACCCCCGTCATCCTCCTGTTCAGGCCGACCGGGGGCCTGCCCGCCGACGAAGGCCCCCTGGTGGACAGTCCCGCCTACCGCGACGCGGTGGAACGGGTGCTGGCCAATATCGCCAGCAATCCGGACGTGAGCAGCATCACCAGCTATCCCATGAGCGGCGAGGCCAGGCTGCGCTCGGAAGACGGGCGCCTGTCCTATGCCATCGTGCAGTTGGACCGCAGCAAGAACGAGGGCGTCGAGGCCTTCCTGCGCCTGCGTGAGCAGGTGAAGAGCGAGCAGCTGGAGGTGATGCTGGGGGGCGAGCTGGCCACCTACGTGGACATCCGCGAACAGTTGGAGCGGGACATCTGGCGTGCCGAGGTGGCCAGCTTCGTGGCGCTGGCTTTTCTCCTGGTCTGGGTGTTCGGTTCGGTGACGGCAGCCATGCTGCCCCTGGTGGTGGGAGGCATCACCATCCTCCTCTCCGTGACCCTGCTCAAGCTGTGCACCCTGTTCGTGGACATCTCCGTCTACGCCGCCAATGTGGTGTCCATGCTGGGCCTGGGCCTGGCCATCGATTACGGCCTGTTCATCGTGTCCCGTTTCCGGGAGGAGCTGGAAAAACCCGGCAACAGCGTCCGCGCCAGCCTGGACGTGACCCTGTCCACGGCGGGACGCACCGTGGCCTACAGCGGCCTGACGGTGGCCGCCAGCCTGTTCTGCCTGCTCATGCTGCCCCAGCGCTTCTTCCAGAACATGGGCCTGGCCGGCGGCATCTCCGTGGCCGCCGCCATGCTCACCTCCACCCTGATCCTGCCCGCCCTGCTGGGCCTGCTGGGCCGGCGGGTGAACAGCCTGGCCCTGCCGGTGCTGGCCCGGCGCATGGCCCGCAATGACGACGACGACATGGGGGGCTGGTATCGCTTCAGCCAGTTCGTCATGCGTCATGCCGGGGTCATCCTGGCGGGGGCCCTGGCCCTGCTCCTGGTCATGGGCCAGCCCGTGTGGCACATGGATATCGGTCCCGCGGACAGCCGCTCCCTGCCGGTGACTGCCCAGAGCCGCCAGGTGCAGGAAATCCTGGACCGGCAGTTTCCCCATGCCGGCCTGTCGCCCCTGGTGCTGGCGGTGCATACCCGGGGCGCGGCCCACGAACCCCCGGCCCTGGCCGGCCTGGATGCCCTGACCCGGCAGATCCAGGCCCTGCCCGGCGTCACCCGGGTCCATGGCCTGGTGAGCGTGGACCCCACCATGTCCCTGGCGGACTATGAAATGCTCTACCAATATCCGGAACAGTTCCCCCTGGCCACGGAGACCCTGGATAGCTACGCCAAGGGCGAGTACACCCAGCTATTGGTGGACTACAGCATGCCCTCCAATTCCGTCGAGGCCCGGGAACTGGTGGAGCGCATCCGCGCCCTGTCCCTGCCGGCGGGGCTGGCGGGCATGCATGTGGGCGGCTTTCCCGCGTTTCACCTGGACTACCTGGATTCCCTGGCCACCTGGGTGCCCTGGGTCATCCTGGCCATCGTCGGCGTGATCTTCGTGCTGCTGTTCCTCATGCTGGGCAGTGTGCTGGTGCCGCTGAAGGCGGTGCTCACCAACCTGCTGTCCCTGTCCGCCACCTTCGGCGCCCTGGTGTGGATATTCCAGGATGGAAACCTGGCCTGGCTGCTGGATTTCACCCCCCAGGGCAGCATGGACGGCACCATCCTGGTCCTCATTTTCGCCGCCGCCTTCGGCCTGTCCATCGACTACGAGGTGTTCCTGCTCTCCCGTGTTAAGGAGATGTGCCAGGCCACGGGAGACAACATGCGCTCCGTGGCCTCGGGCATCCAGAAGAGCGGCCCCATCATCACCAGCGCCGCCCTGCTCATCGGCATCGTGCTGGGGGCCTTCGCCACCGGCGAGGTGGTATTCATGAAGGCGATGGGTTTCGGTTTGCTGCTGTCGGTCATCGTGGATGCCACCCTGGTGCGCATGCTGCTGGTGCCCGCCACCCTTCGGCTCCTGGGTAAGCTCAACTGGTGGGCGCCCAAGCCTCTATTGATGTTGTACCAGCGCTTCCATCTGAGCGAGCTGACGCCCCCCGGCGGCGGCACCGAAAAGGAGAAAACATGAGCCCGTCCCGCGTTCTGCCGCTGATCTGCGCCTTGGCGCTGGCGCCCTCCGCCGAGGCGGACCTGACCCTGAACGGCCGCAGCACCGTGGTGGCCATGGGCATGCAGGGCTCGGGCAAGGAAAAGGTCTGGCTGGACAAGACCCTCATCCGCCGGGACATGGTGGACCGGGGCAAGGCCTACTCCAACCTCTTCGATCTCAAGGCCAGGGAAGTGACCGTCGTGGATCATTCCCTGCGCCAGGCCACGGTGTATTCCACCGCGTCCCTGAAGGAACAGACCGAGGCCTCGGTGGATAGCAAGGCCATCAGGCTGGAGGTGAAACCCACCGGGCGCACCCACACCCTGCAGAAATGGCCCTGCGCGGAACATACCCTCAATCTGGCCATGCCCGCCGAGATCGGCGGCGAGAAGCTCAACTTCGAGATGGCGGGCACCCTCTGGCTGGCGCGCAATACGCCTGAACAGCGGGAAACCGCCGCCGTGCTCAAGCTCATGCAGGAACCGGATTTCTTCATGGGCATTCCCACCCTGGCCAAGACCTCCCCCGTGCAGGCCAGGGGCATCAGCGAGGCCATCCGCCGGGTGGCCCCCATGGGCCTGCTGTGCAGCGTGGACGTGTCCCTGAAATACGAAGGCACGGGCCGGGTCGCCACCCTCTCCAAGAAAATGGCCAGCCGCATCAGCCTCACCTTCGACGACTACAGCGGCGAGCCCATCCCCAAAGACACCTTCGACATACCGGCGGGGTATCGGATCGTGCGGCAATAGGGCTGGTCTTTTAGTACCACTCCCGCCTTTGCTTCGTCCGGCGAGGACCGGGCGACGCCCCATCAGACCGCGGCTTTCCTGCACGGGTGTCATGGGTGCCGTTAAGTCATT
>CAZREY010000004.1:2827-13133 GCA_964599015.1 uncultured Thiobacillus sp. | reverse complement strand
GCAAGTACTTATTTAATATATTGCTGGTTGACTCGCCCCCGTGCGAGGCATAGCGTGAAAGCCTGAACATCCAAGGCTTCCACAGTGACGCACACCATATCCAAGCTGGGCAGGATTCTGGTTTTACCCTTTACGGCCACGCTGTTTGTTTCCTTTTCCCTCATAGGCGTCAGCGCGGCTTCCATATCTCCCCCCGTTGCCCATCAGGCCGAACAGGCAAAGGCCAAGCAGATTCGTGCCAAGCGCGCGGTGAAGAAGCCGGTGACGCGGAAGGCGGTGCCCCAGCCGGCGGCAGTGGCGGAAACCGTTACACCCGTGCCGGTGGAAGGCAGTGCGGGGGTGTCCCTGAAGGCCAGCCAGGCGCTCGCCGTCGAGGCACCCCAGCCGGCACCCGCCATGGCGCGGGACGGATACGCGCCCCGGGTCAATCCCTATCTGGTGAACCAGCCGCAACTGGCGCCGGCCCCCGCCCCGGTTGTGAACAGCGGCAATGTCCCGTCGAGCGGCGGTTTCAGGATTGCAATGCCCCACATACCCTTGTTCGAGCAGGCCATCCTGCCCAAGGTCAAGACCGTCTATCCCACGGGCGAAAAACCGCTGGTGGTGGTGACCTTCAAGTGCCCCACGGAACTGGTGGGCATCGATACCCCGTCCACCCTCATCCTGCACAAGGCGGTGAACGGCGGCATGGACCTTATCAACAAGACCAACCTGCTGTCCTTCAACATGCAGCAGGTCTGCCAGTAGTCACAGTCTGATCGGCCCGGGGCCGCCCGGTCATTCGGCGGGCATGGGGCCCGCCGTTTCTTTCAGTTGCTTTCATTCCGTTCAGACAGACGCCTGAGAATGCCCGCGGCCCACTCCCGGCCGCCCAGGCCGAAGGCCAGGGCAAAGGCGAGGCAGAGGGCGCCGAAACCCAGTTGGAAGGCGGTGTGGAGCAGGGCGGTGCTGATCTGCAATTGCTCCAGGGCCATGAACAGCACGAACACGGTGATGGCGTATTCCGCGAAGGTGCTGACCCCCAGGGCGCCCTCGAAGCGGGCATTCCTCAGGAAGGCGAACAGCAAACGGTTCACGAGGCGGGCGGCCAGGATGCCCAGCACCAGGACGATGACCGCCGCCACCACGTTGGGCAGATACAGCGCGGCCTGGTTGAACAGGCTGGCCACCACCGTCAGTCCCAGGCTGTTGGCGGCCATGACGATGGTGATGAGCATCACGAACCAGTAGGCCAGGCCGGTCATCAGCCCGGTGAGGGAAACGCTCACACCGCCTTCCCGCAGGAAGGCCTCCACGCCGGAGCGTTGCGCCAGGTTATGGAAACGCAGCACGTACAGCAGTCGTCCCACGCCAGCCTTCACCAGCTTTGCGATAATCCAGCCCGCCAGCAGCAGGGCCATGGCACCCAGCACGCTGGGCAGGGCCTGGGCCAGCTGGTTGAGAAAAGATTGCAGGGATTGCAGGGTGATATCCAGGGGCTGAATGTTGAGTGGCTGCATGGCGTGCTCCATGACGGGGGGTTGGTATCAAACCGCCAGCGGGGGGGCGGCAAAGTGCACAGTGGCTTGGTGATGGCTCACACTCTGGGCCTTGTTAATGTGCACATCTTTCGGGAGCGCAAATTGTATGTGTCAAAATAATTTTGATCAAAACAATATCCGTGGCGTGTCGAAGAGGTGATTGCAGTGGACCAGACCCAGGACATGCAGGGTGAATCCATCCAGGCGGACGAGACCTCGGCCCATGCCGTGCTGGGCAAGTTCCGCATCATCTTCGGGGCCATCCGCCAGCATTTCCGCGAGGTGGAAAAGGCCTGCGGCGTTTCCGGCGCCCAGGTCTGGGTGCTGGCCACTCTGGACAAATCCCCCGGCCTGCGGGTGACCGAGCTGGCAGAGGCCCTGTCCATCCACGCCTCCACCGCCAGCAACCTGCTGGACAAGATCGAAAGAAGCGGCCTCATCCGCCGGGAGCGGGGCACCCAGGACCAACGGGTGGTACGCCTGTTCCTGACCGAGGGAGGGCGGGCCGCCCTGGCCGCCGCGCCCCAGCCCTTCACCGGCGTGCTGCCCCACGCCCTGGACCAGCTGGCGCCGGAGATTCTGGCCCGGCTGAACCAGGACCTGGACACCCTCATCGGCCACATGGACCTGACCAACAGCAAGGACGCCCGGCGGCCCCTGTCGGAGCTGTAGCGTGCCGAGCTACCTGCCCGCCTGGCCTCTGGAACTGAACGGCTTCCTGCTGTTCGGCGCCCTGATCCTCATCGGCGTGGCCGGCGGCCACGTGGCCCATCGCACGGGTTTTCTGCCCCGCATCACCGGCTTCATCGCCGCGGGCTTCTTGCTGGGGCCCGGTGTGCTGGGGCTGCTCACCCCTGAAATGCTGGGCATGTCCCAACTGTTCGTGGACCTGGCCCTGGGCCTGATCCTGTTCCAACTGGGCAGGCTGTTGAACCTGCCCCTGGCCCTGCGCGCCCGGGGACTGCTCTGGGCTTCCCTGCTGGAGTCGTTCCTGTCCTTCCTGCTGGTCTTCGGCGTGCTCACCGCCCTGGGCATCGCCGCGCTGCCCGCCGCCCTGGCGGCCGCCATCGGCATCTCCTCTTCCCCCGCCGTGGTGCTCATGGTGGTGAAGGAACTGGACGCCAGCGGCCCCCTCACGGATCGCACCCTGATGCTGGTGGCCCTGAACAACATCCTGTCCTTCCTGGCCTACACCCTGCTGTTGCCTTTCCTGCACTACACCCAGGCGGCGGACTGGGACATGGTGATCGTGCAGCCCCTGTACAAGCTGGCTGTGTCCGTGCTGCTTGGGTGGGCCCTGGCCCAGGCCCTGCTGGGCCTGGCGCGGCTGGTGGGGCGCAATGAAGGCTTGCAGTTCGCCCTGGTCATCGGCGTCATCGTGGGGGGCGTGGGACTGGCCAAGGTCATGGAGGCGTCGGCCCTGCTCACCCTCCTGACCCTGGGCGGCTTCGCCCGCCACCTGGACCGAGGGCATGCCCTCATGGAGGTGGACTTCGGCCATGGCGGCCAGGTGTTCTTCGTCATCCTGTTCGTGGTGGCGGGGGCCAATCTGCACGTGCATGACCTGATGACGGCGGGCTGGGCCGCCCTGGGCTTCGTGGCGGCCCGCTTCGCCGGCAAGGCCCTGGGGGCCATGCTGCTCATGCGCACGGGCCTGCCCCGGGAAAAGGCCGGCCTGGCGGGCCTGACCCTGATGCCCATGGCGGGCATGGCCATCGGCCTCACGCAAAGCACCGCGGCCATGTACCCCCATTTCGCCGCCACCCTCACCGCCATCGTCCTGGGAGCCATCGCCATTCTGGAGACCATCGGCCCCATCGCCACGGAATACGCCTTGAAGCGCAGCGGCGAGGTGAACCCCGACGCGGACCTGGAGCATTGACCATGGCCGACCTGATCTTCATCGATACCCACAGCCATCTGGACGCGGGCGAGTTCGACCCCGACCGGGACGCGGTGTACGCCCGGGCCCGGGCCGCCGGGGTGGCCATCCAGGTGGTGCCCGCCGTGACCCGGGCCAATTTCGCGGACGTGGACGCCTGCTGCCGGCGCTATCCGGGCTGCCTGCCGGCCTGGGGTCTGCATCCCATGTACATCCACGTGCACCACGAAAGCCATCTGCCTGCCCTGCGGGAGCAGATCGAGGCGTGGCGTCCCGTGGCCATCGGCGAGATCGGCCTGGACCTGTTCGCCACCGGCCTGGATTTCGCCACCCAGGAGCATTACTACGCGGAGCAGCTGCGCATCGCCCGGGAATATGACCTGCCCGTGCTGCTCCACTGCCGGCGGGCCAATGACCAGATCCTCAAGCACCTGCGCCGATTCAAGGTGAAGGGGGGCATCGCCCATGCCTTCAACGGCAGTCCCCAGCAGGCGGACGCCTTTCTGGGCCTGGGTTTCAAGCTGGGCTTCGGCGGCGCCTTCACCTGGAGCCGGGCCACACGCCTGCGGCAACTGGCCCGGACCCTGCCCCTGGAGGCGGTCGTCCTGGAAACGGACTCCCCGGACATCCCGCCGGAATGGGTGGGCAAGGGGCGCAACGAGCCCGCCGAGCTGGCGCGCATCGCCGCCACCCTGGCGGAACTGCGCGGCATCGGTGTGGACGAGGTGGCCCGGGCCACCGGCGCCAACGCCCGGTCAGTGCTGGGTCTGCCCTGATCCCTCCCGGCCGGGCGTTCACGGTCCCACCATGTCCTGGCTCACGCTGGCATTGCTCTGCGCCTTGTCCCTGGCCCTGGCGGATACCGCCAGCAAGCGTTGGCTGTCCCGGATACCCGCCGACACCCTGACCCTGATCCGTTCCGGTCTGCCTGGTGTCGTGCTGTTGCCGGCCCTGGGGTGGATCGACGTATCCGGCCTGCCACTGGTGTTCTGGGCCTGGGTGCTGGCGGCCATGCCCCTGGAAATCCTGGCCATGGCCCTCTACACCCGGGCCATCCGCGAAAGCCCCCTGTCCCAGACCCTGCCCTACATGGCTTTCACCCCCGTCATCGCCGTGCTCACCGGATGGGTGTTGCTGGGGGAGACGGTGTCGGCGCGGGGCCTGGCCGGCATCCTGCTGGTGGCGGCGGGGGCCTGGGGCCTGAACCTGGAGCACGCGGGCTGGCATCCCCGCACCTGGCTGTTGCCCTTCCGCGCCATGCTGGTGCAGCGGGGTGCCCGCCTGATGCTGGCGGTGGCGGCCATCTACGCGGTGACCGCCGCCCTGGGCAAGGGAGCGGTGGGCTACATGGACGGCGCCAGCTTTGGTGCCCTGTATTTCATCGTCCTGGGGGCCTGCGCCTTTCTCTACTACGGTCTGCGTGCGCCATCGGCCGTGAAAGGGGCTTTGAAGGCAGGCCCTCATGCCTGGCTGGTGGCGAGTCTGCTGGCCTTCATGGTCATCACCCATTTCATGGCCCTGGCCCAGGCGGGCACGGCCTACATGATCGCCGTGAAGCGCACCTCGGTGCTGTTCGGCATCCTGCTGGGCGCCTGGGTGTTCCGGGAGGCCCGCCTGACCCAGCACCTCGAGGCCGCCGGGCTGATGGTGGCGGGGGTGGCCATGATCGTGGGCTGATGTGGTGCCGCCGCATCCCTGGCATGGGCGTTGCTAAAGTAAAGTGATAGCGACGTGTGGCCGTAATGAAGTCCCACTAGTCTGGAGCCGTCGCATCCTGGAGAACGCCGTGCACTTTCTATTGCGCATCTTGCTGCCCCTCTGGCTGTTGGCGGGCCTTGGCCTCGCCATCCCGGCCCATGCCGAGCCCGAGCCGGCCATGCTGACCCTGTCCCTGCCGGGCAAGACCATGGCCCAGGCCATCCAGGACGTGAAAAACGCCATCACCAGCCACAATTACACCTTCGTGCGGGAACAGGCCATCGACAGCCGGCTGGTGCCCGTGGGCTGGGAGGCCAAATCGGCCCACATCGTCTATTTCTGCAACTTCGCCAAGATGAACCGGGCCCTGGCCATCGACGTGCGGGCGGCCCAGTTCCTGCCCTGCCGCGTCACCCTGCTGGAGACCCGGGGCGGGGTGGACCTGGTGGTGGTGAATCCGGCCTGGGTGTCCGAATCCATGGGCAATCCCCTGCTGCATCAGGATTGCCTGCAACTGAAGGCGGATTACCTGCGCATTCTCGACGAGGCGGCGCTGTGAGGCAGGCCCTGCTGCTGCTTTCCCTGGTGACGGCCGGGCCCCTGGCGGCGGCCCCCCTCATGGCCAGCAAGAGCGTGGACATGCGCCAGGCCATGGATGACCTGACGGTGGCGGCCATGAACCACGGCATGCAGCTGGTGAAGGTGCAGCCCATCGATACGGCCATGGTCAAGCGGGGCTTCGACGACCCCCATGTGCGCATCGCCTTCATCGGCAGCGAGACCGCGGTGCGCTGGGCCGAGGCGGCGGACCCCCGGCTGCTGAACCTGCTGCCCCTGCGCCTGAGCCTGGTGCGGCGGGGCGAGCAGGTGGTGGTGATGAGTGATGACCTGGCCCCCTGGAAGGAAGAGTTCAAGGACTCCCCGGGGCTTAAGCTGCTCCAGGCCTGGGAGGTGGAGCTGGGCGAAGTGCTGCGGGACTTCGCGGGCCAGTGATCAGACCGCCGCTTCCCCCGTCTCGCCGGTGCGGATGCGGACCACCTGTTCCACGTTGGTGACGAAGATCTTGCCGTCGCCGATCTTGCCGGTGCGGGCGGCCTTGACGATGGCGTCCAGGGCGGCTTCCACGACGCCGTCCGCCACCACCAGTTCCACCTTCACCTTGGGCAGGAAATCCACCACGTACTCCGCGCCGCGATACAGCTCGGTGTGGCCCTTCTGGCGACCGAAACCCTTGACCTCGGTGACGGTCAGGCCGGTGACGCCCAGAGTGGAGAGGGACTCGCGCACCTCGTCCAGCTTGAAGGGCTTGATGATGGCTTCGATCTTCTTCATGGTGTCTCCTGAGATGGATCCTAAAAAGGGGCCTTGTAGCGGTTGGTGATGGGGTAGCGCCGGTCGCGGCCGAAGCCCCGGGGGGTGACGCGAATGCCCGGCGGCGACTGGCGACGCTTGTATTCCGCCCGGTCGATGAGGCGCACCACCTGGGCCACGTCCTCGGCCTTGAAACCCGCGGCGATGATCTCCCGGGGCGCCATGTCCTGTTCCACGTAGCGGGCCATGATGGCGTCCAGGATTTCATAGGGAGGCAGGCTGTCCTGGTCGCACTGGTTGGCCCGCAGCTCGGCGCTGGGGGGCCGGGTGATGATGCGTTCGGGGATCACCGGCGAGAGGGTGTTGCGATAGCGTGACAGGCGCCACACCAGGGTCTTGGAGATGTCCTTCAGCACCGCCAGGCCGCCGGCCATGTCGCCGTAGAGGGTGGCGTAGCCGCTGGCCATCTCGCTCTTGTTGCCCGTGGTGAGCACCAGGGCGCCGAACTTGTTGGACAGGGCCATGAGGATGACGCCGCGGATGCGGGCCTGGATGTTTTCTTCCGTCTGGTCGAAGGGCAGGTCGTCGAACTCGTCCGATAGCTCCTCCATGAAGGCGTCGAACATGCGCTTGATGGGCTGCACGTCGTAGCGCACGCCCAGGTTCTCGGCCAGGGTTTCCGCGTCCTCCAGGCTGATGTCGGCGGTGAACTGGGACGGCATCATCACCGCCTGGACCTTGTCCGCCCCCAGGGCGTCCACCGCCACCACCAGGGTCAGGGCGGAGTCGATGCCGCCGGAAAGCCCCAGCAGCGCGCCGGGGAAGCCGTTCTTGGCCACGTAGTCCCGCACCCCCAGCACGAGGGCCTGGTAAACGGCGGCTTCCAGGGCGGGCAGGGGCGTGATGCCGCCGTGGATGCGCTCCTGCTCGATCTCCACCAGGTAGAGCCCCTCCTGGAACATGGGGGCCTGGGCCACCACCTCACCCTGTCCGTCCAGGGCGAAGGAGGCGCCGTCGAACACCAGTTCGTCCTGGCCGCCCACCAGATTGGCGTAGATGAGGGGCAGGCCGCATTCCTTCACTCGTTCCCGGGCGATGACATGGCGCTCGCCGATCTTTTCCAGGTGGAAGGGGGAGGCATTGAGCACCAACAGCATCCGGGCCCCGGCTTCCCGGACCAGGGCGGTGGCCTCGCCGTCCCAGATGTCCTCGCAGATGTTGATGCCGAAAGGGATGCCCTCCCACTCGAACACGCAGGCGGCGTCCCCGGGGCGGAAGGTGCGCACCTCGTCGAACACGGCATAGTTGGGCAGGCGGCGCTTGCGGTAGGTGGCGGCGATGCGGCCGTCGTGGATGACGGAGGCGGCGTTGTAGCGGGCGCCGTCTTCCATGTGGGGGTGGCCCACCACCAGGCAGAGGCCGGAAGGGAGGCGGGTGGCCAGATCCCCCAGTACCCGGGCGTTCTCATCGTAGAAATCCGGGCGCAGGGCCAGGTCTTCCGGTGGATAGCCGCACAGTGCCAGTTCCGGGGTCAGCAGCAGGGAAGCGCCCGCCTTCCTGGCCTGAAAGGCCAGGTCCACCAGCCGGGCGGCATTGCCTTCCAGGTCACCGACCGTGGCATTCATCTGGGCGATGGCGATTTTCATGGCCGATATTCTACGGGCTTCGGCCGGGGGAGAGGGTGCCCGGGTAAGGGTGGTACGGGCTTTGCCCGCCAGCCCTCCTCCCCCACGGGGGAGAGGGGCTGCTATGGGTCAGGTGCGGAACTGCCGCACCAGGTTTTCCAGCTCCGTCGCCAGGGTGGCCAGTTGTTCGCTGGCGTCGTGGCTGTCCCGGGCATCCCCCGCGGCCTGGCGCGCCACGGCGGCGATGTCGCCGATCTTGTGGCTGATGTTCTCCGCCACGGTGCTCTGGTCGCCGGAGCTGGCGGCGATCTGGTTGTTCATGCGGGTGATGACGCCCACGGAACCGGAGATGGTGGCCAGGGCGGCGGCGGAGGCCTGCACGCTGTCCACGCTGGAGGAGGTCTTCTCCTCCGCCGTCTGGATGGTGCTGACCGCGTCCCTGGCGCGGCCCTGGACCTTGACGATGATGGCCTCGATCTCTTCCGTGGCGGCCTGGGTGCGCTGGGCCAGGGTGCGGACTTCGTCCGCCACCACGGCGAAGCCCCGGCCCTGTTCTCCGGCCCGGGCCGCCTCGATGGCGGCGTTCAGGGCCAGCAGGTTGGTCTGTTCCGCGATCTCCCGGATGAGGCCGATGACCTTGCCGATGTCCCGGCTGTCCGTGTCCAGCACCTGGATGACCCGTACCGCCTGCTCCAGCTGTTCCGACATGGCGGAGATGGCGGAGAGGGCCGTGGTGGCGGTATTGGCGCCATCCTTGGCCTGCTGGTCCGCCTGGTGGGCGGCGCTGGCCGCCTCCCGGGTGTTGTGGGCCACTTCCTGCACGGTGCTGGCCAGCTGTTGCAGGGTGCTGGCCAGATGCTCCGTGTCCGTCAGCTGGTTGGCCACGCCCCGTTCCGTGCGGGTGGATACGGCCACCATCTGCCCGGCCACCTCGTTCAGGTTGTGGGTGGCCTGGCCCACCTGTCTGAGGGTGCCGGCGAAGCGTTCCAGCATGGCGTTGAAGGCCTGGCCCGCGCAGGCGATCTCATCCTTGCCGCTCACGGGCACCCGCAGGGTCAGGTCGGATTCCTGCTCGATGCGGCCCATGGTGCCGGCCAGCTGGTTGATGGGTTTGGAGATGATCTTCTTCAGGGCGCCCTGCATGAGGATCATGCCCAGGATGAACAGGCCCACGTAGAGGCCGGAGTTGATCAGGGCCGCGTTGCGGATCTGGGCGTCGGCGGGGCCCAGGTCGTAATGCACCCGGATGACGCCCAGCACGGTGCCCGGCTCCACGGCGTGGCACCCCATGCAGTTGACGCCCCGGGTATTGTCCGTGGCGCGGTAGGGGCGGGCCACCACCAGGCGGCGTCCCTGGTCGGTGTGCTCGATGGTGACCTGCTCTTCGCCCGCCAGGGCGCGTTTGTCCATTTCGCCTTCGGCGGTCTCGCCCGGCAGGCCGGGGCCGTATTGCTTGTTGACGCCCTCGCCGCGTACCACATGGGTGGCCACCACGTTGGGCACGGCGGCGATTTCGTCCTTCAGCTTGCCGCGCTCCGCCATGCCGCCAGTGAGCATGAGCTTGTTGAGGCCGTCGAAGTAGCTGTCCGCCACGGTCTTGGTCTGCTGGGCGGCGAATTCCTCGGCGATGCGCCGCTGGGCGAAGAAGCTGTAGACCAGGGAGACGATCAGCATGACCAGGAACAGGAAGGCGGTGAGCGCCATGATCTTCGAGGCCACGGTGCCGGCGCATTGGCGCATAGAGTCTTCTCCAGGGTGGGATATGTCTTTCGACAGATATCGGCGTGGGCCAGTGAAACTATAGCTACTCACCTGGTCATTTCGTGCCATCGCTTTTCCAGCCTTTTCACCGAAACGGGCATGGGGGTCTTGAGTTCCTGGGCGAACAGGCCGACCCGCAGTTCTTCCAGCAGCCAGCGGAAATCCTCCAGGGCCGGGTCGGAGGCGAGGGGGGTCCCACGCTGTTTTTCATGTTGGCGCCAGGCGGCCAGCAGGCCGGCCATCTCGTTCATGGCGCCCTGGTCCCGGGCCAGGTGGTGGGGCAGCTTGGAGAGGCGCAACTCCATGGCCTTCAGGTAGCGGGGCAGGTGGGGCAGGCGCGATGCGGGATGCCGCAGCATGAAGGCGGGGAACACCAGCCCGTCCAACTGGCCCCGGAGGTCCGCCACCACGTGTTTCCAGGTGGCCGGGGCCTTGCCCAGGGCCTGGTCGATGCGCTGGGCGGCCGCCAGGCAGTCCTGGGCGATCTGGGCCCGTTCTGCCACGGCCGC
>CAZREY010000004.1:0-2817 GCA_964599015.1 uncultured Thiobacillus sp. | reverse complement strand
GGCAGGCGTGGACGAACCGCGGCGCAGGCGGCGCGGAAAGCGGGCTCCGTGCGCGGGGCGTCCTCCTGGCCCAGGCAGGACAGGACGGCCGACACCATGATTTCCCGCACCAGGCCCTCGCAGCGCAGGCCCTTGAACAGCAGGCCGTATTGCAGGCAGGCACCCTTCATGCGGACCGCCAGGTCCCGCTCCGTCTGCCGCAGCAGGTCCGGATGGGCCAGCCAGATCAGCCACGCCACGCCAGGACGGTGGGCGGCCCGGGCGGCGGCGGCGCTGGCCATCAGGCCCAGATCCAGCCCGGACTCCGTCATGCGCAGGGCGGGAAAGGCGCTCATGCCGCCATCCCGGCCTGGAACCGGCAGGGGAATGGACTCGGGCAGGTCGCCGAAGTCCCATTTCGTCACGCCTGCCCGCTCGAAGGCCGTGGTGGTGGAAGTGGTGCGGGCCATGGCCTGGGCGGCCTGCTGGCCCAGTTGACGGCGCAGTTCCGTCAGGTCCCGGCCCTCCGCCAGGGGATGGCCCTTTTCGTCCAGGACGCGGAAGTTCATGCGCAGGTGGTTGGGCAGGGCCTCGGGGCGCCAGGCATCCCGGGGCACGGCCTGGCCCGTGCGTCGGGCCAGGAAGGCGGCAAGGGCGTCCTGGAGAGCGGGCAGTGGGGAGTGGGGAGTGGGGGTGCCCCCGCTTTTCCCACTCCCCACTCCCCACTCCCGACTTCCCAACTCTTCCGCCGCCCCCTTGGCGAATTACGGCACGGGCACCAAGTTGCGACGGACGCCCTGGGGCAGGCCTTTGATCAGGGCGGCGATCTTCTCCTCCAGCAGACCCGGCACCAGCCACTCACAGGCCGAAGAGGGCACCTGGTTGAGGGCGGCGAGGGGTACCTGAAGCGTGACGCCGTCGTCCGCTGCCCCGGGGTCGAAGCGGTAGCTCAGATTGAAGCGGCTGCCGTGGTGTTCCAGGTGGGGCGGGAAGTCCCGGGCCTGGGCCCCGGTCTGCCCGCCCATGAGGACCCCCCGCGTCAGGAACAGGCGTTTCGGCTGGTTTTTTTCCGCCTCGCGGCGCCATTTCTCGAAGGCGGCGCCGTTGTGGACGCCCTCCGGCACCTGGGCGTCGAAGAAGTCGTACACCGCCTGCTCATCCACTTCCAGGCGGGCGTTGCGGGTGCGCTGGGCCAGGTCCTCCACCTCGTCCATGAGGCGGCGGTTGTGCTGGAAGAAGGGGGCGCGGCAGTCCCACTCCCCCTGCACCAGGGCGGCGCGGATGAAGATCTCCCGGCAGAGCCTGGGATCCAGGGGGCCGTAATGCACCTGGCGGCCGTTCACCACGGGCAGTCCGTAGAGGGTGGCCCGCATGGCCGCCGCCACATGGGCGGGCTTCTTGGCCCAGTGGGGGTCGCTGTAGCTCACCTTGAGCAGGTGGCGGGCCTGGTGCTCGATCCATTCGGGCTCGACCTTCGCGATGGTCCGGGCATAGACACGTCGCGTCTCCACGATCTCCGCCGCCATGATCCACTTGGGTTTCTTCTTCACGCCGGAGCCGGGAAAGGGCAGGAACTTCATGTCCCGGGCCCCCAGATAGACGCCGTCCTCGGTGAGCATGCCCAGGTTGCCCAGCAGGCCGGTCATGAGGGCCTGGTGCAGGGGGGCGTAGCTGGGGAGTGGGGCTATGGGGAGTGGGGTGGCATCGGGGGTTTCCGCCTTTCCCACTTCCCATTTTCCACTTCCCACTTTCCAACCAAGCTCCTTCACCTGCACCGCCAGCTGGCCGTACACGTCCCGCCATTCCCGCACCCGGTTGGGGGAGAGGAATTCCTTGCGCAACTGCTCCCGCAGTTTTTTCTGGCTCTTGCGGTGGGCGTTGAGCTGGTCCAGGTAGTGCCACAGCTTGAGGACGGCGATGAAGTCGGAGTTGGCGTCGGCGAAGCGGCGGTGCCGCTCGTCCGCCGCCTGCTGGGCTTCCAGGGGCCGGTCCCGGGGGTCCTGTACGGACAGGAAGGCGGCGATGACCAGGGCCTCGTGCAGCACGGCCTTCTCTTTCGCGGCGATGAGCATGCGGCCGATGCGGGGGTCCACGGGCAGGCGGGCCAGCTGTTTGCCGATGGCGGTGAGGCGGTGGTTCTCGTCCAGGGCGCCCAGCTCCGTGAGCAATTGCTGGCCGTCCCGCACCCGCTTGGCTTCCGGCGGGTCCAGGAAGGGGAAGGCGTCGATGTCCGCCAGGTGCAGGGACTTCATGCGCAGGATGACGCCCGCCAGGGAGGAGCGCAGCAGCTCCGGCGTGGTGTGGCGGGGCCGGGCCTGGAAGTCCTGCTCGTCGTAGAGGCGGATGCAGATGCCCTCCGCCACCCGGCCGCAACGGCCGGCCCGCTGGTTGGCGGAGGCCTGGGACACCTTCTCGATCTTGAGCTGCTCGATCTTGTTGCGGATGGAGTAGCGCTTCACCCGGGCCAGGCCCGTGTCCACCACGTAGCGGATGCCCGGCACCGTGAGGGAGGTCTCCGCCACGTTGGTGGCCAGGACGATGCGCCGGCCGCCGTGGGGGGCGAACACCTTCTCCTGCTCGGATACGGAGAGGCGGGCGAACAGGGGCAGGATTTCCGTCTGGGGCGGGTGGTGCTTGCGCAGGTCCTCCATGGCCTCCCGGATCTCCCTCTCCCCGGGCAGGAACACCAGGATGTCGCCGGGGCCCTCGGCGGCCAGTTCGTCCACGGCGTGGAGCAGGGCCAGGGAGAAGTCGGGCTCGGCATCCTGGGGAACCGGCGTTTCCCGTTTCTCGTTTCCCGTTTCCCCGGGAGGGCGGTACCGCATCTCCACCGGATAG
>CAZREY010000003.1:10221-24252 GCA_964599015.1 uncultured Thiobacillus sp. | reverse complement strand
GGCCTTCCAGCAGGCCATGGAACACCTGGACGCCAGCGGCATGGGGGCGGCGGTGGACAGGGTGCGCCAGGCCGGCAACCCCATCCTGGGCATCTGCCTGGGCATGCAGCTCATGTGCCGTGGTTCCGAGGAGGATGCCCCCGCCGGCGCCCCCCATGCCGGCCTGGGGTGGGTCGACGCCCAGGTACGCCGCTTCCCGGCCCGGCAGGGCCTCAAGGTGCCCCACATGGGCTGGGACGATGTGCGGCGGTCGGGGGAGCATCCCCTGATCGAGGGCGTGGCCGACGGCAGCGATTACTACTTCGTGCACAGCTATTACGTGGACTGCGCCCATCCCGGCGACGTCCTCTTGTCTGGCGACTACGGCGTGCCCTATTGCGCGGTGTTCGCCCACGGGAATGTGGCGGGCGCCCAGTTCCATCCAGAGAAAAGCCAGCAGGCGGGCCTGCGTCTGCTGAAGAACTTCCTGGCCTGGTCGCCATGCTGAAGAAGCGCCTCATCGCCGTGCTCATCCTGCGGGACGGCCGGGTGGTCCAGAGCGTGCGCTTCAAGCACACCAACGTCATCCATTACGACCCGGTGCATGCAGTGGAGTGCTTCAACAAATGGGCGGTGGACGAGATCGTCATGCTCAACGTCTCCCCCTCGCCGGACAGCCGCCACGGTTTCCTGGAGGCCGTGGGGCGCATCTCCGGGGAGTGCTTCGTGCCCTTGTCGGCGGGCGGGTGGATCACCGACATGGACTACGCCCGAGCCCTGCTCGGCAACGGCGCGGACAAGCTGGTGGTCAACACCCTGCTGGCGGACGCCCCGGATCGGGTGACTGCCCTGTCCCGGCGCTTCGGCCGCCAGTGCATCGTGGCATCCATGGACGTGAAGCGGGACGCATCCGGCGACATCCAGGTCGTGGTGGACCGGGGACAGCGGGGCACGGGCCAGACCCCGGTGTCCTGGGCCCGCCAAGCCGAGGCACTGGGCGCGGGCGAGATATTCTTCAATTCCGTGGATCACGACGGCGCCCGCAAGGGATACGACCTGGAAACCCTGGGAGCCGTATGCCAGGCTGTCTCCGTGCCGGTCATCGCCTTTGGCGGCGTGTTCACCTGGAACCACCTGGTGGATGGCCTCAACGCCGGGGCCGATGCCGTGGCCGTGGCCAACCAGTTCCATTACACCGAGCACAGCTCCCGCAAGGCCAAGCGCTACCTCGTACAATCCGGCATTGCTGTTCGCAGAGAGGAATGACCCATGCGCTACTGTGCAAGATGCATGTATCCGGAAAACGCCAAGCCCGCCATCATCCTGGACGACGAGGGGGTATGCAGCGGGTGCCGCTACCACGAAAGCCGGGGCAGGCTGGAGATCGACTGGTCCGAGCGCCAGAAGATGCTGGAACAGATCCTTGATGAAGCCCGCGGCCTGGCCAGGGCGCGCGGCAACAGCCATGACTGCATCATTCCCGTTTCCGGCGGCAAGGACTCCCATTACCAGGTCTGGCTCCTCAAGAAGAAATACGGCATGAACCCGCTGCTGGTGACCTTCAACCACAGCTACAACTCGCCGTCCGGCCTGCGCAACCTGGAAAACTTGATGGAGAAGTCCGGCTGCGACATGGTGCGCTTTACCGCCGGGCTCGATTCCGTGCGCCGCATTTCCCGTTACATGCTGGAGACCGTGGGCGATCTGACCTGGCATTACCACGCCGGTATCCGCACCTTCCCCTTCCAGGTGGCCGTGAAATACAACATCCCCCTCATCGTCTGGGGCGAGCACGGCTTCGCGGAGCTCACCGGCATGGTGAGCCTGGAGGACTTCGTGGAGTTCACCAAGTGGAGCCGCAAGGAACATGACATGCGCGGCTATGAGCCGGAGGACCTGATCGGCAGGAACGGCATCACCCGGGCGGACATCTCGCCTTATGTCTACCCGAGCGATGAGGAGATCGAACGCGCGGAAGTACGTGGCATCTACCTGTCCAATTTCTTTGACTGGGACGCCAAGCGGCAGACGGAGCTGATGATCAGCGAGTGGGGCTTCTCCGGCGTGACCTACGAGCGCAGCCGGACCTTCAACCTCATGGCGAAGATCGAGGATCACGCCAATGATGTCCACGACTACCTCAAGTTCCTCAAGTTTGGCTACGGCCGCGCCACGGACGATGCCACGACGGAGATCCGCCATGGCCGCATGACGCGGGAGGAGGGCCTGGCCATGGTGCGCCACTATGACCATCGGGAGCCCCCCACCCTGGATTTCTATTGCGACTTCCTGGGACTGAGCAAGAGCCAGTTCTACGGCCTGGTGGAGGCCAAGCGGGATCCGGCGATCTGGCGGCGATCCGCCGCCGGCGAGTGGGAAATGACGGACGCCATCTGGCGGCAGGCCATTTCCGCGCGGGAGGAAGCCCAGCGGGTCGTCCAGGTGGAGGACCGGGTGTTTTCGGAAAAGAACCGGCAGCATTACTACAACCCGGATCTGCCGCCCCTGCCCACCGGGGACCCCGCCTACGACCGGCCCAGTCCCCGTTTCCGCGTGGCCTGACCGGAGTCGGTGCAGGCATGCGCAACCAGAACTGAGCCCGGCAACCGTTTCAAGGTCCATCCCCGATGTCCAAGCGATACACCCTCGAGCGTCATGAACTGGGCTTCTGGCGCGTCCAGCCGTCCCCCACCCTGGAAGAACTGCGGGCCTTCTACCTGGACATGTATTACCCCAAGCAGGAGGCGGACCAGAAGATTCTCCAATATGCGTCGGACTATGACGCCCTGGAACTCGACCACAAGCGCATTGCCGGCCTGGAAGCCTTGCGCGTACTCGGCCGTTCTCCGGGCAGCCTGCTGGAGATCGGCGTTGGAGAAGGTTTCTTCCTGGATGAGTTCCATCGTGGGGGCTGGCAGGTCCGGGGGGTGGATTTCACCACCGATGCGCTCAGGAAGTGGAAGCCCCACCTGGCCGGGTCGGTCACCGCGGCGGACATCGGCGAATACCTCGCCGCGCAAAGCGCCACGGGCGAGCGGTTCGACCTCATCGCCCTGAACAATGTCATCGAGCATGTACTGGACCCGGTGGAACTGATGGGCCGCATCAGACGCATGCTCAACCCTGGCGGAGTGGCGCGCGTGGCCATGCCCAACGAGGCCTCCTGGATTCAAACCCGGGCCGTGGCCCTGGGCAACGCGGAGAACGAGTTCTGGGTCATGCCGCCCGAGCACCTGAATTATTTCGATGTGGCGAGCGGCACGCGGATACTCGAGCACTGTGGCTTCCGGGTGGCCGATCTGCTGGCGGACTTTCCCATCGACATGTTCCTGCTCAGCAGGGACACGGCTTATACCCTGAATCGGGCCATAGGCCGCGCCGCCCACGAGGTGCGCCTGCGCTTCGAAACCGAACTGGCGCAAAGGTCCATCGATCAATTGATCGCCTTCCGTAAAGGCTGCGCCGCCTCGGGGGTGGGCAGGAACCTGATCTTCTACGCCAGGGTGGACTGAACCGATGCCGCGCACCCTTGCCCTGATTCCGGCCAAAGGGGCCTCCACCCGCCTGCCCCGGAAGAACGTCCGGGTGCTCGCGGGCCGTTCCCTGCTGGCCTGGACCGTGGACACGGTGCGCGCCAGCGGCGTGGCGGACCGCATCATCGTTTCCACGGAGGACGAAGGCGTGGCGGAGGAGGCCAGGCGACTGGGCCTGGAGGTGCCTTTCATGCGGCCCGCCGATCTGGCCCGGGATCCGGCCGGGGTGGTCCAGGTTGCCTTGCATGCCCTGTCGGTGCTGGAGGCACAAGGGGAGGTCTATGACACCCTGGCGATCTTCCTGCCCACCTGTCCGTTCCGCAGTGTGGACGACATCCAGGCGGCCTTGCGCCTGTTCCGGGAAACGGGAGCGAAATTCCTTCTGAGTGTCGCGGCCTACGAGCACACCCCCTTTGCGGCGCTGCGTGTCGAGAACGGCCTGGCGCTGCCATACTTTGAAACCTTCTTCGGCAAGCGCACCCAGGAACTGCCGCCCGCCTACCGGCCCAACGGGGCGATACACCTGCTGGATGTGGCCGCCTTCCAGGCCGCGCGCAGTTACATCGCCCAGCCCCTGTATGCCTATGTGATGCCCTGGGAGCGTTCCGTGGATATCGATACCGAACTGGACTGGCTGGTGGCGGAGGCCATGGTCAGGGCCGGCGAGGATGCCGCCACGCCATGAGAGTGGTATTCCGCGCGGATGCCTCGAACCTTATCGGCGCGGGCCATGTCTCCCGTTGCCTGGCCCTGGCGGACGAACTTGCGGGTCATGGCGCGTCCGTGGAATTTCTGTGCCGCGACCTGCCCGGCCATGGGGGCATGAGTCTGGCGCGCAGCGGTCACGGGGTGCATTGGCTGCCTCCGGTGCCGGAGACGGGCGACGCGGCCGGCGGCGCCCAGGAAGAGGATGCCAGGGCCTGCGCCGGTTTGCTTGATGGGAACGCCCCGGCCGATTGGCTCATCGTCGACCACTACGGACTGGACAGCCACTGGGAACGGGCGATGGCGCCCCATGCCCGGCACCTGATGGTGATCGATGACCTGGCGAACCGTGACCATGACTGCGACCTCCTCCTCGACCACAATTTCGTGGCCGGCTATGAACAGCGCTATGCCGCCCGGGTGCCGTCCCGTTGCCGCCTGCTGCTTGGCCCGCGCCATGCCCTGTTCCGCCCCGAATTCGATGCCGTGCGCGGACATCGGACGCCTGCATTGCCGCCGCCGTGGCGTCTGCTGGTGTCCTTCGGCGGCAGCGATCCCACCGGCGAGACGGAGAAGACCCTGCATGGGCTTATGAGGCTGGCACGCCCGGACCTCGCCATCGATGTGATCGTGGGCGAGCAGAACCCGCGCCGGGAGGCCATCCGCGCCCTGGCCGCGGGGTTGCCGGGGGCCGTGGTGCATGTGCAGCCGGGGAACATGGCCGAGATCGTGGCGGCCGCCCACCTGGCGATAGGGGCGTGCGGTGTCTCCGCCCTGGAGCGCTGTTACCTGGGGGTGCCGCAGCTCGTCATCGTCGTGGCGGACAACCAGGTTGCCTCCGCCGCCGCCCTTGCGCAGGCCGGCGTGGTCGTTTCCCTCCGCGCCTCGGAGGAGGTGGACGCGGGCAATATTGCCGCCGCCGTTGCCGAACTCCTGGATCATCCTGAACGGCTGGCGGGCATCACCGCCGGTTGCCGGGCACTGTTTCCGATGTCGGCGCCCCCGGGACGGCGATTGATCGCCGAAACCATGCTGGCCATGCCATGAGTGAAACCGCATGAGACTGGGCCTGCTCGGAGACATCCACGGCAACGCGGCCGCCCTGGAGGCGGCCCTGGCGGGCGCGCGCAGGGAGGCAGCCGATCACCTGGTGCTGACGGGGGATTATGTCGGCTACTACTACAACCCCGCCCAGGTCCTGGCCCTGCTTGACCCCTGGCCGCGCGCGATGGTGCGCGGCAATCACGAGGACATGCTGGCGCGGGTCATGGGGGAGCCGTCCAGCATCGGGGAATACACCCGGAAATACGGCCATGGCCTGGAAGTCGCGTTGCGGGAACTGAGCCCGGCGCAATTGAAGGATCTGACCAGCCTGCCGGCGCGGACCCTGCTGGAGATGGATGGCCTGCGCATCCTGGTCGCCCACGGCAGTCCCTGGGATCCCGACGCCTATCTGTATCCGGACGCCCCCCCGTCTTCCCTGGAGCGCTTCGCGGAGATCGACGCGGATATCGTCGTGCTCGGCCATACCCACTACCCCATGAGCCGCCTGGCCCATGGCCGGACCATCCTGAATCCCGGGTCGGTGGGGCAGCCGAGAGACCGCCGGCCCGGCGCTGCCTGGGCCTTGTTCGATACCCATGACAGGCGCTGTTCCTTCTTCCGGGAGCCCTACGACGCGGCCCCGGTGGGGGATGCCGCCTGCCGGCTGGACCCGGACCTGCCCTACCTGCGGGAGGTACTCTTCCGCTCATGACGACGATTCTGCTCACGGCCATTGCCGGCGACATTGCCCAGGGGGTCGCGGCCATCCTCAGGCGCGCCCACCCCGACTGGAAACTGGTCGGCGCGGACATCCACGACCAGCATGGCGGAAGGCTTCTCACGGATGTCTGCACCCGCCTGCCGCGCGCCGCGGATGCTGAATACCCGGCCCGTCTCGGCCAGCTGGTGACGGAGCACGGCATCGACGCCATATTCCCCCTGTCGGAAGCGGAGTTGGCGCGCTGCCTGGGAGACGGTCTGACAGCGTGCGCCGGCGCGCCGCTGCTGATGGCCAATGCACGGGTGCTGGAAGTGGGCCTGGACAAGCTCCTCACGGCCCAGGTCCTGGCGGAGGCCGGCCTTGCCATGCCCTGGACCCGATTGGCCATGCCAGGCGTGATTCCGCCGTTGCCATGCTTTTTCAAGCCCCGCCGGGGCGCGGGCTCGAAGCAGGCGTTTTCCTGCCGTACGGAAGAGGACGCGCGCTACCTCGCCACGCGGTATCCGGAAGGCGTGTTCCAGGAACTGCTGGAGCCGGATGACCGGGAGCTGACCTGCGCGGTCTACCGGACACGGGATGGCAAAATCGCGGTGCTGCAGCTTCTTCGCCGCCTTGCGGGAGGGCTGACAGGATGGGCCCGGGTCATGGATGATCCAGATGTGAAGGCGCTGTGCATGCGGGCGGCGGAAGTGCTGGACCTGCGCGGCAGCATGAACGTGCAGATGCGCATCACGGCCAAGGGACCGCGTATTTTCGAGATCAACCCCCGTTTTTCTTCCACCGTCCTCATGCGCCATGAAATCGGCTTCCAGGACGTGCTCTGGACCGTGGAGGAATGGCGGGGCGGGAAGGTCACATTGGTCCAGCCTGTCCTGGGCACGGAGATCGTGCGTACCTACGGGGCGGCTGTGTTTCCACCCATTGAAAACCAAGGCGTCGCATGAGAATCGGGCACCGCACCATTGGAGAGGACAGCTCCCCCTTCGTGATCGCTGAAATGTCCGGCAATCACAACCAGTCCCTGGAACGGGCGTTGGCCATCGTCGAGGCCGCCGCCGCCGCCGGCGCCCATGCCCTGAAGATACAGACCTATACCGCCGACACCATGACGCTGGACGTGGACGAAGGCGAGTTCCACATCGAACACCCCTTGTGGGGCGGCCAGTCGCTGCACCGGCTGTACCAGCAGGCCTATACCCCCTGGGAGTGGCACGCGCCCATCTTCGGCCGCGCGCGGGAACTGGGCATGCTGGCCTTCAGCACGCCCTTCGATGACAGCGCGGTGGATTTCCTGGAATCGCTGGATGTGCCGGCCTACAAGATCGCGTCCTTCGAGAATGCCGACCTGCCCCTGATCCGCAAGGTCGCGGCCACCGGCAAGCCCATGATCGTTTCCACGGGCATGGCCACCCTCGCCGAGCTGGATGAGATGGTGCAGGCCGCGCGCGGGGCGGGCTGCCGCGACCTGGTCCTGCTCAAGTGCACCAGCACCTACCCGGCCACGCCGGAACACAGCCATATCCGCACCATTCCCCACATGCGCGAACTGTTCGGCTGCCAGGTGGGCCTGTCCGACCACACGCCCGGCATCGGGGCGGCGGTGGCGGCGGTGGCGCTGGGGGCCACGGTGATCGAAAAGCACTTCACCCTGCGGCGCGCCGATGGCGGCGTGGATGCCTCCTTCTCCCTGGAACCGGAGGAACTGGCCGCGTTGGTGACCGAGACGGAACGGGCCTGGCAGGCGCTGGGGCAGGTGCGTTATGGCCCCACGGAGGCCGAGGTCGCTTCCCGCGTCTATCGCCGCTCCCTCTATATCGTGCGCGACATGGCCCGGGGCGAAGTGCTCGGGCCGGACAGCCTGCGCGCCATCCGGCCCGGCCTGGGCCTGGCGCCGAAATACTACGACCAGCTCCTGGGCCGGCGTCTGGCGCGGGATGCGCGCCGGGGCACGCCCCTTTCCTGGGACCTCTTCATCGACGAGGAAACCGATGGCCAGTGAACGCGACATCATCGCCTACAAGACCGGCGCATGGGCCGATCCCCGCATGGTGGACTGGTACGCCAGGCGGGTGACCGAGAACGTAGGGGGGAATCGCCTGGTCAACCGGGTGGAAACCGGCTTGATCGCGGCCAATGTGCGAGGCCGGGAAGTGCTGGATGTGGGCATCGGCACGGGGCGGGCAAGCCTGCCCTTGCTGGAGGCAGGCCTGGACTTGACGGGCATCGACAGTTCCCAGGCCATGTTGGACGAATGCCGGCGCAGAGCCGGGAGTCATCCCATCCGTCTCGAGGTGGGGGATGTGACCGCGATTCCATTCGCCGATGCCTCCTTCGACTCCCTCGTCTCCCTGAACGTCCTGACCCATTTCCCCAATTGGCGGGCGGTGTTGTCCGAATGGCTGCGCGTGGTGCGACCCGGGGGGCGTCTCGTGTTCGACGTCTATTCCATGGACCACATCGATGCCGTGGCAAAAAGTCATGGCATGGAGACGTCGGAAGTGCTGAGCGGCCTGTGGGGCGACGATCCCTCCCGCTACAACCTGCGCCTGGGCGTCGCGGAACTCGCCAGCTTCGCCGGTGAGCGGGGCATCACCCTGGCGGGCATCCACCCCTACAGCGGTACCGTGGGAGGTGACCAGAACCTGTGGCTGGAACGGGGCTGGGCCCATGGCCGGGTGTGGGAACGCATGAAGTCCTGGATCGCGGAAGACGACAGGCTGTTCGAGTTCCTGGTTTTCCTGGAGACGGAGCTGTTCGTCCACCTGAACACCCAGGTCAGCGGCCGCTACATGGTGGTCCTGGAAAAGTCGCCCGACGATGGCCGCACGGCCCGCCAGCTGCAGCGCCAGGCGGCGGTCGCCGCCCTGCCGGACCTCCTCTCCATGGATGATCTGGCGCCTTTCCTGGCCCTGTCCCCCCAGTCCTGGCGGGAACGCTGCAATGGATATCTCGCCCATCCCCGCAATCGCCTGGTGCTGTTCCAGTTGCTGACCGCGCTGAAGGAGGCGGGCAAGACCCTGGACCTGGCGGATTGGTTCGATCCCGCCCATGCCGCGTTGCTGGATCATTGGCAACTGGCCTATGACCTGGACCAGCAGATATACAGCCTGGCCAGCGGGTGGCATCGAGGGGCGCCCTATGTGGAAGCGTTGACCTACAAGGGGGTGCCCCTGGGGCCGGGGCTGGAGTATGAAACGGTGCGGGCGATGATGAATGTCGCCCTTGCCTCCCATGCGGAGGAGGCCGGCCATGAGTGAAGCCGCGCTGATCAGTCTGCTCTGGCCCAAGCACCAGGGCCTCCTGTCCGCCTACCTGGGAAAACATCAGCGGGTGGTTTACACCCTCAGCCAGTATGTCTCGGACCAGCTGGTGGGCCTGGCAAGCCGGGGGGGTGGACGCGTCGTCGCCCTGGAAAGCCTGAAGGCCGACGTGGTGGAGAGCGCCCAGGCGGCGGAAGCGGAGCAACGCGCGCTTGCCGTGCGCCAGGCTTTCCGTGAGGCGGGCCAGGTGCCCGAGCCCTGGGCATCCCTGCTGGTGCCCGGGGATTTGTCCAAATGGCTGCTGGTGGGCATGCGCATCATCGACTTCCTGGATGCCGCGGCCGCGGCGCAGCCCGTGGAAGCCCTGCTGGTTTCCGAGGAATACATGCAGCTGGCCCGTACGGCCGTGCAGTGGGCCAAGGCCAGAGGCATTCCCGTGGTCCATGTATGCCATGGGGCCAATGTGGGGCGCATGTATACCGTGCACCAGCCCGCCCTGGCAGATATTTATTGCGTGATCGGCGAGCGGGAAGGGGATTTCCTGGCGGATCTGGGCGTGCCGCCGAACAGCCTGGTCCCGGTGGGCAGCATGGAGTGGGAGGACTTCCTGGACCGGGACAGGCTGCGCCCTCTTGTGCGCCGGGAGTTGATCGAAGCCAACGGCCTGGATGCAAGCCTGCCAATACTGGTGTTCGGCACCACCTGGTTCGCAGGGCTGACCGCCTTTACGGCGGAACGGGTCTACGACGAAACCATCGCCATCTTCCTGGCGGCCTGCCGCGATCTCAGGAAGGCCGGCGTGGGCCTCAACTGCGTCATCAAGGACCGGCCGCCCAATGCCGCGTTCGCGGCGGACCGCATCGCCGCCATTGCCGCCGGCCTGGGCATGGCGCGGGAAGACTATGTCCTGGTCTTCAAGGAGGCGGCGGGCTGGGTGCTGGCGGCGGATGTGCTGGTGGCGGTGGAGTCCACGCTGCTCATCGAGGCCATGCTGGCGGGGACGCCGGCCGTCAACCTTTGGCATGACGCGGGCCATGTCCTGGGCCCTGCCTTTGGTGCCGACGAGGGCATCGTCCAGGCGTTTCCGGATTCACTGGGATCCATCCTGGAGCGTCTGCTGCGGGACCCGGAATACCGGCGGCACAAGTTGGCGCAAGCCCAGGCCGCTTCGCCGAAATTCATGGCGGTGAAGGAACGGGGTGAGTCCGCCTTGCGCATGAACGTGGTGCTGGAGGCCATGCGGGTGGGCATGGGCGGAGAGCTCGAGACCCAGGCCCAGCCCCATGCCCAGCCTCGATTCCAACACAAGCTGGTGCAGACACCCCAGGACACGGGCAAGCGCTATGTCTGGCAAAGCCTGGGGGGGACGACGGGGGAGCGGGAGGCGGACGAGTTCTATCCCGACGTGCCCCGCAAGGAAGTGGTGGCCCAGTTCGGCCGTCCGCCCCGGCGTGTTCTGGAGATCGGTTGCGCCACGGGGGCCACGGCCATGCACATCAAGGCCCTCTATCCGGGGGCCTGGGTGGCGGGCATCGAGTTGTCCGAGGCGGCGGCCTCGGTGGCCCGGGGGCGCATGGACCTGGTCATCAGCGAGAAATTCGAAGAAGCGGATCTGGAAGGCAGGGGTATCGGCCGGGGCAGCATCGATACCGTGATCGTGGCCGACGTGCTGGAACACATGTACGACCCCTGGGGGGTGCTGGTCCGGCTCAAGCCCTATCTGACGCCGGACGCCCAGGTCATCGCCAGCATTCCCAACGCCCGCAACCTGTGGCTGCTGAACGAACTGGCCAACGGCCGTTTTCCCTACGCCCCCGTCGGGCTGCTGGACATCACCCATATCCGCTTCTTCACCCGGGCCGAGATCGAGAAGCTGTTCATCGAGACGGGCTACGCCATCGAGAGCTGGGCCCGCACGGCGGACGGCCGTCTGATGCACCTGCAACTGCCCCCGGGCGCCAGCACCGTCAGCACGGAAAAGATCACCCTGAAGGACGTGAGTGCGGAGGAGTTCGAGGATTTCAAATGCCTCCAGTTCGTGGTGCGGGCCCGTCCCCTGGTGGTGGCGGGGCAAGGCGCGGATGCCGGGCAGGCCCCCCTGGCGGCCGTTCGCCCCCGCGTCGGCCCCCGGCGCATCGCCGTCTATTCCCGGGACGTGCGCGTGTCCGCCTGCCCCCAGCTGCGTTTCTTCCGGCCGTTCATGGGCCTGCACGGCGCCTGGGAGTTGCTCTGGGGCGTGCGCGAGGAGGGCGGCGGCAAGTGGTCCTCGGATTTGGAACTGGATGCGGATATCTACGTCATTTCCCGCCTGTACCCCGGCGCGGACACCCAGGCGGAAGTCGAGGCCATATTCGCCAAGGGCAGGCCGGTGATCTACGAGACCGATGACCTGCTCATCGACCTGCCGGCGGACAACATGCATGCACGGGACTATGCCGCCCATACGCCCTATATCGAGGCGGTGATGCGCCGGGCCCAGGGCCTGCTGGTCTCCACCCCGGGCCTGGCCGCCCGGCTGAAGGCCTTCAACGCCAACGTCCAGGTGTTGCCCAACCTGGTGGACTACGCCCTGTTCAACCGCACACCGCCGGAAAACGGGCGCCAGGTGAACATCGGGGTGGTGGGCACCTCCACCCGGGGCGGGGACTTCGCCCTCGTCGACGAGGCCCTGCGCGCCATTTGCCGGGAATACGGCAAGCGCATCCGCGTCAGGTTCATCGGCTCCATGCCGGAAGGCTGGGCAGGCCATCCCAATGCCGAGGCGGTGTCCTTCACGCCCGACTACGGTGCTTATGCCGCGCGCATGAAGGGACTGGACCTGGACATCGGCCTGGCGCCCCTGGCGGACAATGCCTTCAATGCCTGCAAGAGCCCCATCAAATGGCTGGAATTTTCCGCTTTGGGCATGGCGGGCATCTACAGCCACATGCCTGCCTACAAGGACGTGATCGAGCAGGGCAAGACCGGCCTGCTGGTGGACAACAAGACGGAGAAATGGGTCGCCGCCCTCAAGCTGCTCATCGAGAACCCGGATTTCCGTCTCCAGATCGCCCTGGCGGCCCAGCTCAAGGTCTATCAGGAGCACTCACTGCAGCGTCGCGCCCAGTTGGTCAACGCGACCTATGGGCGCCTGCTGGAGCAGGGTTCCGTGGCCGCGGCGCCCGTGCCCGCCGGCGGCGAAGCGGTCGCCGGGGAGCAGGCCCAGGCCCCGGCGGAAGGCCCCGACTACTATGCCCTTTGGCAGATAGGCCACGGCTATCAGGAATGGGACCTGCGCTGGATGGCGGAACGCATGGAGGCCTGGTCCGCCGTGCCCTCCGTGGGCATCGGCGTGATCTGCCGCGCGGGTGACGAGGACCTGCTGGCCAACAACATCAAGAGCCTGTCCCAGCAGTTCCACAAGGGCTGGCGCCTGATGGTGGTGGCGGAGATCCCGCCGCCGGCGGGCCTGGAAGAGCTGCACCGGATCACCTGGTTCCAGGCCCGGCCCGAAGAGGCCCTGGCGGTGTTGAACCGCCAGCTCGCCGAAGGCCGGGAGGACTGGGTGGGCATGGTGGAGGCGGGGGACCGGCTTGCGCTCCATGCCACCTTCGCCGTGGCCGACAAGGCGTTGCTGCATCCCGAATGGCGCATGATGTTCACCGACGAGGACCGGCTGACGGCGGAGGGGGAACGCCATACCCCGTTCTTCAAGACGGATTTCAACCCGGACATGCTGCGCGCCGCCCCCTTCAGCCTGGGCGGCCTGTTCCTGCTGGAACGGGGGCTGTTCGCGGAACTGGGGGGGTATCGGCCCGAGGCCGAAGGCGTGGAGTCCTGGGACCTGGCCCTGCGGGCCGGCGAACGGCTGGCCGACACCCAGGTGGGGCACCTGGCCGACGTGCTTTACCACCGCCACGAGGCCGGCGGCCACTGCCGGCGGGAGAGCGAGGCCGTGTGGGCCGCCGCCCGGGACAGCCTGGCGGGCCACCTGGCGCGACTGGGGCTGGCCGCCGACATCGAGGACGGCATGCTGCCGGGCAGTTTCCGCATCCGCTACCACATCCGGGGCACGCCCCTGGTGTCGGTCATCGTGCCCACCAAGAACAAGGTGGACCTGCTGCGCACCTGCCTGACCAGCCTCATCGAGGGCACCCAGTACAGCAATTGCGAACTGCTGGTGGTGGACAACGGCAGCGACGACCCGGAGACCCTGGCCTATCTCCAGGCCCTGCGGGACCTGGGCTCCAGCAGCCTGAAGGTGCTGTCCTTCCCGGGGCCCTTCAATTTCTCCGCCATGAACAACATGGCCGCCCGGGAGGCCCGGGGCGAATTCCTGCTGTTGCTCAACAACGACACCCAGATCCTGCACGAGGACTGGCTGGATGAAATGCTGGGCTATGCCCAGCGGGACGACGTGGGGGCCGTGGGGGCGAGGCTGCTCTACCCGGACGGTACCATCCAGCATGCCGGCGCCATCCTGGGCCTGGGGGGCATGGGTTCCAACCACGTGTTCCGCCAGGCCGGTACGGATGACCCGGGCTATTTCGGCCGCCTCATGCTGCCCCAGGACTATTCGGTGGTGACGGCCGCCTGCCTGCTGACCCGAAAGGAGCATTACGGGGCGGTTGGCGGCCTGGACGAGGAGATGTTCCAGGTCAATTTCAACGACGTGGACTACTGCCTCAAGCTGCGGGACCGGGGCCTGAAGGTGGTATGGACGCCCTACGCCACCCTGCGCCACGAGGAATCCGTGAGCCAGGCCGCGCCGGATGTGGAGCGGATGGCCCGGGAGGAGAAGTACAAGCGC
>CAZREY010000003.1:6558-10211 GCA_964599015.1 uncultured Thiobacillus sp. | reverse complement strand
GTACCGGGAAGTGGAGGCGGTGGTGGGCAAGTGGGCCCATTGGTTCGCCCATGATCCGGCCTACAACCGCAACATGAGCCTGATCCTGCCTTTCCAGCCGGAACCCACGCCCGCCCTGAGCTGGGATCCTGAATGGCGGCCCGCGCCCCGCGTCCTGTCCATCCATGCCGACACCATGGGCTGTGGCGAATACCGCATCATCGCCCCCATGCGCGCCCTCACCAAGGCGGGCAAGGTCATGGGCTGGGACGCCGCCGGCTATTTCCACCCCCGGGAATACGCCCGCATGGATCCGGAATCCGTGGTGTTCCAGCGCCAGCTGGAGTGGGGCCAGATCGAGTACATGCAGCGCATCGCCCGCATCAGCAAGGCTTTCCGGGTTTATGAGCTGGACGACCTGATCACCAACATCCCCATCATGAACTCCCAGAAGAAGCTGTTCGTGGAGCAGAAGGACATGAACAAGCGCTTCCGCAAGGCGGTGGGACTGTGCCACCGCTTCGTGGTGTCCACGGACTACCTGGCCGAGTCCTTCAAGGGCTTCTGCGACGAGGTCATGGTGGTGCCCAACTACCTGGAACAGGCCCGCTGGGGTGGTTTCACGCCCAAACGGCGGGGAGGCGGCAAGGCCCGGGTGGGTTGGGCCGGCAGCGCCACCCACGCGGGGGATCTGCGCCTGATCGTGGATGTGGTGCAGGCCACGGCCGATGAAGTGGACTGGGTTTTCTTCGGCATGTGTCCGGATGCCATTCGCCCCCTGGTGAAGGAGTTCCACGAACCCGTGAAGCTGGACGACTATGCCGCCAAGCTGGCCAGCCTGGACCTGGACCTGGCCATCGCTCCCCTGGAGGACATCCCCTTCAACCACGGCAAGAGCCACCTGCGCCTGCTGGAATACGGCGTGCTGGGTTATCCCGTCATCTGCACGGACATCACGCCCTATCGGGGTGTCTATCCGGTGACCCGGGTGCCCAACAAGTTCAAGGCCTGGGTGGAGGCGATCCGCGAACATGTGGCGGACCGGGTTGCCCTGGCACGCCAGGGGGATGCCTTGCGCGACCATATCCAGGGCCATTGGATGCTGGAAGACCACCTGGATGTGTGGCTGAAGGCCTGGTTGCCCAGGTAATCGACACGGGAAAAAAGTCCTAAAGTTTTTTTCGGCCCTGTCGTAAATGGGCTGGACGGCCTAGTCATCCGGCAAAGCCGTCGAGTTTGAAACCGGGAAAGAATTTCCCGTCATTAACCCCAGAAAGGAGTTACATCATGGCATTCGGCGATATCTCCCTGACCTCCGCGATGCGGTCTAACCTGGTTAGCCTGCAAAGCACCGAAGCACTGCTGGGCCGCACCCAGGAACGGCTGTCCACCGGCAAGAAGGTCAACAGCGCCATCGACAACCCCACCAACTTCTTCGCTGCCCGTGCCCATACCCAGCGCGCCGGCTTGCTGGAAGGCCTCAAGGACAACATCGGCGAGGCGATCCAGACGGTCAAGGCCGCGGACAACGGCGTGAAGGCCATCAACACCCTGTTGGAATCCGTTCGAAGCGTGGTCACCCAGGCCCGCTCCGCGTTGAGTTCCACCACGTCCGCCACCGAACTGGCTGGTCTGACCACCCAGTACAACGAACTGGTGCGTCAGCTCAACAACACGGTGACCGACTCCGGCTACAAGGGTGTGAACTTCGTCTCCAGCGGTACCGTGACCCTGACCGTGAACTTCAACGAACAGGCTTCCACCACGCTGGTGATGAGCGGCTTCAATGGTAATGCTTCTGGTCTGGCCATCTCCGGCGGTTCCGTGACCGGTGCGGGCACTCTGACCTCCGCCGCTCTGGACAGCTCGTCCGACCTGGACAACATCGAGACCACCATCAACAACGCCTTGGCTACCCTGCGTACCAACAGCGCCACGTTGGCGGCCAACCTGTCCATCCTCAGCACCCGTCAGGAGTTCCTCACCAACATGGTGAACACCCTGGTGGATGGCGCGAGCAAACTGACCAACGCGGACACCAACGAGGAAGGTGCCAACATGCTCCTGCTGCAAACCAGGCAGCAGTTGGGTGTGACCTCCCTGTCGCTGGCATCCCAGTCGGCCCAGTCGGTCCTGCGTCTGTTCTAACCGGCGTCAGGTGATCCACAGTCCGGGAACCGAAGCGATTCGGTTCCCGGCTAGGAGACCAAAATGGTGAACGAGCCAGGAAACATCGCTTTCCTACACGTTGCCACGCCTCGCGATGTCGTGCCGTTTCCAACCGGGGTGCCATCGCGCGGACGGGCGGCCGTGGAGAACACTCAACAGGCCTCGGCCGGTCAACCAGACCGCCCGGGGTTTTCCGCATTATTTGCCCAGTTCCGGGCCTTGGGAGAACAGCGCGCCGAGGCGGCGGTGCAACTGCGCCAGTTCCAAACAAGCTTGCAGCGTGCGGATGAATTGCTGGCGGCGATCAAGGAGCAGTTGGGGCACATCGTCAAGCAGTACCCGCCTTTCAACCATGATGACCCCCAGCGCATTGCCTATTTGAATGCGATTTCCGGATTGCGCAAGCAGCTTGATGCGCTGACTTTTCCGCCGGAGCGACAACTCCAGGATCAACTTTCCGCAGCGGGGGAGGGCCATGGTACGGTGCCTGCCATACCCGCCAACCCCCTCCAGGGCGATCTGGCCATTCCTGATCTGGACCCCCGGCTGGCCAGTGATGCTGAAGTCAAGACGGCCCTGGATGCGGCCACCAAGGTGTTGGATAAGGTTCAGGAGGTCCAGGACCTTATGTGGCAAGATGTGGTGCGCTTCGTGGGTGGAACCAACCTGGGACCGGATGGGGATTCCAGCGCGCAAACCCGGGCGGGGGAAGTGCAGGGCTACATTGCCGCCCATCCAGCGCGTGGCGGTATCGGAGTGAGCCTGCAGGCCATCCTGTCCATCGGTCAATAGGAAGCAAGAACATGCCTTTGAGGCTTGACCTTAAGCCCCACGAGAAACTTTTCGTCGGCGGGGCGGTCTTGGTGAACGGCGACAGCCGCAGCAGTTTTTCCGTGCTCAACGATGTCCCCATCCTGCGGGAAAAGGACATCATGACGGAAGCCGAGGCGAACACGCCCTGCAAGCGCATCTATCTCAGCATTCAACTCATGTATATGGAACCCGCAAAGCTGGCCCATTATCATCAGTTGTACTGGACGCTGGTCAAAGAGGTTCTCACCGCCGCGCCCAGTACCGCCGAGAGAATCTCCGCCATCAGCGAGGAAGTGCTTGCCGGCCGTTACTACCAGGCCCTCAAGCAGACGATGGAACTTGTCACCTATGAACAGGAGTTAGTGGCACATGCCAGCCAACCCGCTTGAGGCATACCAAAGCGTCGAGAAGTCCACGCTTTCCGGACGCGAGTTGGAGGCCTCGGTGCTGAACAAGGCGGCACTCAGGCTCCAGGAGGTGCAGCAGCATTGGTCCGCCCCCGACCACGAGGCCATGCTGGACGATGCACTTAAGTACAACCAGAGAGTGTGGAGCTTTTTTCAATCAGAGGTTTCCCAGCCGGACAATCCCCTGCCGGCCGAGATCAAGCAGAACCTGCTGGCCTTGAGCGTATTCGTGGATCGCCGCATCTTCGAGGTCATGGCCTATCCAGCCCCTGAAAAGCTGGACAT
>CAZREY010000003.1:3716-6548 GCA_964599015.1 uncultured Thiobacillus sp. | reverse complement strand
ATCCTCATCAACATCAATCGCAATATCGCCGCGGGTTTGCGCGGCGACCCAGAATAAGTCCCGCCCAGACAGCGTCCGGGATTGGCCGCGCCCGTGCATCAGTCTGCCCAGCGGCTTTGATGTTGTCCGACTGAGCAGGACGCGGGTCAGGAATCCCGCCCATTCGCAAGTCCCACCTGCTCGGCATGCAAGGCAATTCCCTTGCGGCCTCCACCGGCCGGGGTTCAAGTTTTGAAACCCATTGCCGTAAACGGTGCATCGCAACCCGTTGACCTCATTGGATATCCAATCTAGCAATGCTTGAAAATCTGACCTTTACCGGCCGTGAACTGCTCATGGCCGTGGTGCTTGCCACGGTGGTCTATCTGCTGGAGGTGTGGGTCTTTTCCAGGCGCCGCAAATCCGGGGACAAAGGCGGTGCCGACCAACGCCTGAACTCGCTCCGGGACGAGTTGGAGGCACTCAAGGCACGTATCGAGGCGCTGGAAGCGCGCCCACCGGCGGACTCCGCCCTCGATACCCAGAAGACCATCCACATGGAGGCCGTGCGCATGGCGCGCAATGGCGCTTCGGCCCAGGAACTGGCGGAGCGGCTGGGCATTTCCCGCACCGAGGCGGATCTCATCATCGCCCTGCACAGGGCCGAGCCATGAGCCTTTCCGCCCTGCCGGAACTGCTGCTGGCCTGGGTGAAGACCCAGGGGGCGGCACTCCTGCAGGGCAACAAGGCGGAACAGGCCTCCCCCTTCAAGGTGGGGGCGCAGTATGAAGGGAAGGTGCTGGATCAACTCCCCACCGGACGGCACCTGGTCCAGGTGGCGGGCCAGAAACTGGACATGGGGCTGCCACGCAATGCACAGACGGGGGATACGGTCCGCCTGACCTTCCTGAACGCGGGGCCCCGCCCCACTTTTCTGCTGAATTCCCAGGAAGCGGTCTCGCCGGTCCAGCAGGTGCGGATATCCAGCACCGCCCAGCAGGTCAGCGCCTTGATGCGCATCGCCCAGCCGGCTACGCAAGCCAGTGTCCAGGCACCTGTCCAGGTCGCGACGCCTGGCGCGCCACCTGCTGCGGGCCAGGCCAATGCGCCGGCCACGGGGCAGGCCGCACGACAGGCCACCGCGGCGATGCTATTGCCCGCGCCCTCTTCGCCGACGCCTGCCCAAGGGCAGATGAACGTTCCGACCCCGCTCCAGCCGACCCCGCCGCCCGCCGTGACCCTGCGCGCCACCCCGGCCGGACAGATCAACCAGGCACTGCCCGGCGCCCCGGCCCAGGCCACCGCCCTCCAGAGCCCCGTGGCCCTGGCCTCCGCGGCCCCACGTCCCATCGTGGCCAACGTGGTCATGTTGCAGACTTATTCGGCGTCCGCCCCCAATGCCCCCACCGCCGTGGCCAGCGCCAATACAGCCCTGCTGGGCCAGGCCGTTGACAGCATGAGGGCCGCCGTCCCCGCCAGCACCACCCTCCGCCCCACCGTGCTGGCCGATCCCGCCGCCCCCTCCGCCAACCTGCTGCCCACCCGCCTGGCCCAGACCCTGCGGGAGAGCGGCCTGTTCTACGAGGCCCATCTGGCCCGGTGGACCAAGGGGGCCTATCCCTTCGAGTCCCTGCTCAACGAGCCCCAGGCCCGTCTGGGGCGTGCCGCCATGCCCATGCCCGGCATGGCGGAATTGGCTGGCATGCCGGAAGAGGCCGCGCGCATGGCGGGGCGGCAGCTGCACATGCTGGAGGGGGGGCCGTTCCTCTGGCAGGGCCAGGCCTGGCCGGGTCAGTGGATGGACTGGCTGGTGGAGGAACGGCGGGAAGGAGAGGGGGATGGCCACGGCGGCGAGGAGCCCAATCCCTGGGCCACGGAATTGCGCCTGACCCTGCCGCGCATGGGCGAGGTCCATGCCCAATTGTCCCTGCGGGGCCAGGAGGTGAGCCTGCGCCTGCAGGTGGCCGAGGCCGCCGCGGCCCAGGCCATGACCGATGCCCTGCCCGAGTTGCGGCGAGGCCTGGAGACCGCCGGCCTGCGTCCCGTCAGCCTGGCTGTGGCGGGCGAGGGGGGCTGATGGCCGTGAACGGGAAACGCCAGGAGGCCGTGGCCCTCCATTACGCCAGCGAGAAGGGCGCGCCCCAGGTGGTGGCCAAGGGACGGGGCCTGGTGGCCGAGGAGATCATCGAGCGGGCACGGGCGGCCGGGGTGTTCGTGCACGAGTCGCCGGAACTGGTGTCCCTGCTCATGCAGGTGGACCTGGACGAACGCATCCCCCCGGAACTCTACGTGGCGGTGGCGGAGCTGCTGGCCTGGCTGTACCGCCTGGAGCAGGAAACCGGCGGCACCGCCTGAGGCTCCGGCTTCAACTCAGCCGCAGTATCTCCAGCAAGTCCTGCTCCAGGGCCACGCGCTTGCCTGGCTCCGCCAATTCCTCGCCCTGCAATACGAAGACGTCCTCCGCCCGGTTGCCCAGGGTGTTGATGCGGGCGCTGGCCACGCTGACGTCATGTTCGAGCAGCAGTCGGGCCACCTTGGCCAGCAGGCCGGGGCGATCCCCCGCCGTGAAGGAAAGCACGTGGCTGCGGCCCTGTTCGCTGCGCACCAGGCTCACGCTGGGGGCCAGGGGAAAGGCCTTGAGTTGCCGTGGCAGGCGCCCCGTGGGCAGGGGTTCGGCCTGCCCGGGGCTGGCCAGTTCCTGTTCCAGTTCATGCTCGATGTAGCTGAGGATGTCCCGATAGGCGACGTGCCGCTGCTCCGGATCCAGGGCGTAGAAGGTATCCAGGGCGTAGCCGTCCCGGGTGGTGTGGATGCGGGCCGCAAACTGCCGCAGGCTCTCACCACCTTCCGGGA
>CAZREY010000003.1:0-3706 GCA_964599015.1 uncultured Thiobacillus sp. | reverse complement strand
ACAGGATGGAATAGCCCATGCGCGCGAAGAAGGCGCAGATGCGGGCGAACAGGGCCTTCACGTCGGGGGCGAACACCATCACCTCCACCCCTTCCCCCACTTCCGCCAGGCGGGCCCGCACGATGTGCCGCTGACGGGCCAGCAGGGGCAGCAGGCGCCGGGTCTGCCAGGCGATGTCGCGACTGTCCTGGCGCATGAAGTACACGTCATCCAGCCGTTTCCACAGTTCATCCTCCGCGCCGGGCATGAAGCCGTAGAGGCGCAGCTGGGCCCGGGCGGCCTCCTTCTTCTCCTCCACGCTGTCCGCCTGGTTTTCACCCTGTTCCAGCACCCGCCGGGCGGCCAGGTAGAGTTCCCGGGTCAGCTTGTCCTTCCAGGCGTTCCAGACCCTGGGGCTGGTGCCCCGGATGTCCGCCACGGTGAGGAGATAGAGGGCGGTGAGGCGGCGTACATCGCCGCAGCGCTGGGCGAAGGCGGTGATGACCTCGGGATCGGACAGGTCCTGCTTCTGGGCCGTCTGGGACAGTGTCAGGTGTTCCGCCACCAGCCAGGAGACGAATTCGGCGTCCTCCCGGGGCAGGCCCTGGGCCAGGCAGAACCGGCGCGCATCCACCGCCCCCAGGCGGGAATGGTCGCCGCCCCGGCCCTTGGCGATATCGTGGAACAGGGCCGCCAGCATCAGCAGTTCCTGGCGCTTGCAGTCCGCCATGAGGCGGTGGGCCAGGGGGTACTCGTGGGCATATTCGCTCAGGGCCAGGCGGCGCAGGTTGCGCACCACCATGAGGGTGTGCTCGTCCACCGGGTAGATGTGGAAGTGGTCGTGCTGCATCTGCCCGGTGATGCGGCCGAACAGGGGCAGGTAGCGCCCCAGCAGCCCCAGGCGGTGCATGAGCCGCAGGGACAGGGTCACGCCCCGGGGCGAGGCCAGCAGTTCCAGGAATCGCCGCTGGTTGGCCGGGTCCTGACGAAAGCCGGCGTCGATGTGCCTTCCCGCCCGCCACAGGGCTCGCAGCAGCCGGGGCGTGCAGCCCTGCAGGTCCCTTTCCCGGCAAAGCACCAGGAAGGTTTCCAGCAGCAGGTCAGGGTGCTTTTCCAGCAGGTCCTCATCCCCGTCCAGCAACGGGCCCAGAGCCCGGAAATGGGGGGCATGGGGGAGGGCGCGGGGCGGCTCCGGGGGCAGCAGGCGGCTCCTCAATTCCCCCAGGCCCAGTTCGTTGATGAGGCGGATGTGGCGGGCGGCGCGGTAATAGCGCTGCATGAGGCGTTCCGAGGCGCGGCGGGGCGGACGGGGCGCCACACCCATGCCGGTGGCAACGATTTCCTGGAACTCGAACAGCATGCGGTCTTCCCGCCGCTTGGCGGCCAGGTGCAGGCGGATGCGCAGGTGGGCCAGGAAGGACAGCTCCGTGGCCAGGGAACGGGTCTCCCTCTGGCTCAGCAGGCCGGCCCCGGCCAGGTCGGAAAGCCTGTTGCCCAGGCCCGCCGCCTGGCACACCCAGAGGAGGGTATGCAGGTCACGCAGCCCGCCAGGGCTTTCCTTGAGGTTGGGTTCCAGCAACATGGCCACGTCGGCATGGCGGCCATGGCGCGCCCGCTGTTCAAACAGCTTGGCCTGGAAGAAGGCGGCGGGATCAAGCAGGGCCGTCTGGTCCCGCGCCAGGCGCCGGAAGAGGGCGTGGCTGCCGGCCAGATGCCGGGCCTCCAGCAGGTTGGTCTGCACGGTGATGTCCTTGGCGGCCTCCGCCGCGCATTCCGCCAGGGTGCGCACGCTGTGGCCGATGGGCAGGCCCACGTCCCAGAACAGGGCCACCAGGGGCTCCAGCCGGGCCTGTTCCGTTTCGGCCAGGCCGTCGTCCAGCAGCAGCAGCAGATCCACGTCCGACTGGGGGTAGAGCTCGCCCCGGCCATAGCCGCCCACGGCGATGAGAGCGGCGTTTTCCGGCAGGTCATGGGCGGCCCAGATTTCCGCCAGCACGTCGTCTGCCAGGCGGCAGAGACCCCGCAGCAGACGCGGGGCGTGGGGCTGGTCCAGGTAGGCCTGGATCAGGCGGGCGCGCTCCCCGGCGATGCGCGCCCGCCAGGCCGCCACCCGGTTCGCGTCGGGGTTCATGCTCAGGGCTGGATGAAGGCCGGGGGCGGGGGGCAGGCCGTGGACAGGGTGAGCACTTCATAGCCCATGGGCGTCACCAGCACGGTGTGTTCCCATTGGGCGGACAGGCTGTGGTCCTTGGTCACCACCGTCCAGCCGTCCCCCAGCACGCGGATGTCCTTCCTGCCGGCGTTGATCATGGGCTCGATGGTGAAGATCATGCCCGCCTCCAGGGTGGGGCCGGTGCCGGCCTTGCCGTAGTGCAGCACCTGGGGGTCTTCGTGGAAACTGGCGCCGATGCCATGGCCGCAGAACTCCCGCACCACGGAGTAGCCGTTGGTTTCCGCGTGGCGCTGGATGGCCGCGCCGATGTCCCCCAGCCGGGCACCGGCCTTCACCACGGCGATGCCCTTCCACATGCATTCATAGGTGATCTCCGTCAGGCGCCGGGCCTGGATGGAAGGCTCCCCCACGTAGAACATGCGGGAAGTGTCGCCATGCCAGCCGTCCTTGATGGTGGTGATGTCCAGGTTCACCACATCGCCGGCCTTGAGCACCTTGTCCCCGGGCACGCCGTGGCAGACCTGGTGGTTCACCGAGGCGCAGATGGACTTGGGATAGGGCTTGTGGCCCCCCGGGGCGTAGTTGAGCGGGGCGGGGATGCAGCCCTGCACGTCCACCATGTAGTCGTGGCAAAGCTTGTCCAGTTCGCCGGTGGTGACGCCGGGTTTCACGAAGGGGGCGATGTAGTCCAGCACCTCGCCGGCGAGCCGACCCGCCACGCGCATTTTTTCTATTTGTTCCGGGGTCTTGATGGAAATGGGCATGATGGGGCGGCCGGGAAAAGGTCCTCAGGATAGAGGTTGGGGGAGGGGGAAGTAAAGTTGAGTGGAATGGTAGGAATGTGCCTGCCGGCCGCTCTCGGCGCCGGCCAAACGGGCCGGCCACACCGACGGGGGCCGGGGTCCGGCATGGGTGAAACCCACCGGATTCCGGTTGCAGCCGGAATGGGCGGCGCTATTTGCCGGCTGTTTCCATGGCCGGCGGGGAGTGCCAGCCTCCGCCCAGGGCCTTGGCCAGGTTCGCGGCGGCGCTCAACTGGGCGCGCCGGGCATCGATGCGGTTCAGTTCAGCCTGCAGGAGGTTGCGCTGGGCATCCAGCACCGTGAGGTAATTCGACAGGCCGTTGCGGTAGCGCAGGTCCGCCAGGGCCAGGGCGCCGGTCAGGGCCTCCGCCCGACGACCTTCCGCCTCCGCCAGTTCCCGGGCCTGGCGATGGGCGACGAGGGCATCCAGCACCTCCCGGAAGGCCTGGCGCACGGCCTGTTCGTAGGCAATCAGGGCCTGGGTCTGGCGCGCGTCCCGGGCCTGGAGGGCGGCCTCGGTGCGGCCCCCGTTGAGGAGGCTCTGCACCAGGCTGGCGGTGAGGCCCCAGATGGCGGCCGGACCGGAGAACAGGTCGGACAGGGCCTTGCTTTCCGAGCCCAGGTAGGCGGTGAGGCTCAGGTCCGGGTAGAGAGCGGTCTTGGCCTCCTTGATGCGGGCGTGGCTGGCGAGCAGGTTCTGCTCCGCCTGGCGCAGGTCTGGGCGCCGCGTCAGCAGGTCGGAGGGCAGGCC
>CAZREY010000002.1:15435-24959 GCA_964599015.1 uncultured Thiobacillus sp. | reverse complement strand
CTGCGTGCTAGACTGCCGCGCCCCAGGGCCGCCAGCAGACGTTTGGTCCGGGGGTCGGTTTCCCCCTCGCCGGGGGGCGGCGCGAAGTGCAGGACATGGTCCGCCAGGGCGGCGATGCGCGCGAGGCGCTTGCGGTCGTCCAGGTCGCCCTCGACGGGGATGACGCCGGCGGCGCGCAGGTCGGCGCGGCGTTCAGGGGAACGGTTCAAGGCATAGAGCCGGGCACGGCCCCGCAGCAGGCGGGCGGCCCGCAGGCCCACGTCGCCGCAGCCGACGATGAGAATACGCATGTTTGTTTGAGAGGATTGGTTGGATGTCGTACCAGGTCACGATACAGCCCAGCGGCCACCAGTTTACCGTCAACGAGGGGGAGACCCTGCTGGGCGCGGCCCTGAATGCCGGTTTCGCCCTGCCCTACGGCTGTCGCAACGGCGCCTGCGGGGCCTGCAAGGGCAAGGTGATGGCCGGGGCGGTGGACTACGGCGTGCACCAGGAAGGGGCCCTGACGGCGGAGGACAAGGCCAGGGGCCTGGCCCTGTTCTGCTGCGCCACGGCCCGGTCGGACCTGACCATCGAGGTGAAGGAGGTGGGGGCGGTGAAGGACATCCCGGTGAAGACCCTGCCCTGCCGCATCGAGCGCATGGAGAAGCTGGCGCCGGACGTGATGGCCCTGTGGCTCAAGCTGCCTTCCAACGAGCGGCTCCAGTTCCTCCCCGGCCAGTACATCGACTTCCTGCTGAAGGACGGCACCCGGCGCAGCTTCTCCCTGGCCAACACGCCGGAGGAGGATGCCCTGCTGGAACTCCACATCCGCCACGTGCCCGGGGGCAAGTTCACCGACCACGTGTTCAACTCCATGACGGTGAAGGACATCATGCGCATCTCCGGCCCCCACGGCAGCTTCTTCCTGCGGGAGTCCGACAAGCCCGCTCTCTTCGTGGCCGGCGGCACGGGCTTCGCCCCCATCAAGAGCATCCTGGGCCATGCCTTCCACCACCAGGTGGAGCGGGAGTTCGTGCTGTATTGGGGGGCACGTGCCCGGGCGGACCTGTACCAGCCCCAGGTGCCCGCCGACTGGCGGCAGGCCCACAAGCACTTCAGCTTCATCCCCGTGCTGTCGGTGCCGGCCGCGGAGGACCACTGGGCGGGCCGCACGGGCTTCGTGCACGAGGCCGTGCTGGTGGATTTCGATGATTTGTCGGGCTACGAGGCCTATGTGTGCGGCGCGCCCGCCATGGTGGACGCGGCGCGCAAGGCCTTCACCGCCAGGGGATTGCCGGAGGACGCCTTCTTCTCGGATTCCTTCGATTTCCAGTCCGCCGTCTGAAGTGGCCCCGCCCCCCGGCGCGGATAGCGTCAGGCGGAGGGAGTGGTGGCCCCCGGAACCGGGGCGCCCGTGTCCTTGGACTTGTCCTCGATGGCCGGGGTGGGCTGGAGTTTTTCCAGCAGGTCCTGGGCCTGGCAGTCCCGGGCCTTCTTCAGGGCCTTGCGCAACTTCTTATCGTCACCGGCGTAATGGGCCCGGAAGGCATCCAGCAGGGCCTGATCGGCGGCGGCCTGGTGACGGTGCCGGCGCCAGGCCCGCAGGTCCTCCGGCAGGCGCAGGGCTGTGCGGGCCAGATGCAGGAGAAAGCTCACCAGCACGAAGCCGCCCACCAGCACCACCACCGTCATCAGGAAGGACAGTTCCAGGCGCCAGGGGGGGAACACCACCACGACGTAGCCCTGGTCCAGCCGGGCGATGAGGGTGATGGCCACGGCCAGGGCGAACAGGGCCAGGACCCAGAAGGACGCCCTCACTCCCTGCCTCCGCGCACAGTCTGCACGGCCTTAAGGCTGGCCTTGATCTGGGCGTCCTTCAGGGTCACGGGGGCCTGGAGCAACTCGCCCACGCTGGACAGGAAGGCCTGGGTAGCGGGGTCATGGCGGTTGAAGTAGCGCTCCACCCAGGCGCGGGCATTGCCCAGGTCGCTGCGGAAGGTGGCCTCGTCCCGCTGGATCATGGCCAGGCGGGCGGAGAGCAGTCGCAGCTTCAGGTTCTGGTGCAGGAAGTAGCTCTGGGCGGGGGTCAGCAGGGGCAGTTCCGGGTGGTCCAGGCGGCGTATGCGCAGCAGGCTCTTGATCTCGTTCCAGGCGTCCCGGCCGAAGGCGCCCAGGGTGTCCAGGGCGCCATTGCGGGCGGGCGCGGCCACGGCGGGCTCGGGTTCGCTGTCCGCCTCCGTCTTGAGGCTGTCCACGGCGCGCATGAGGGCTTCCAGGCGGGCGCTCACGCCGTCGATGTCCGCGGCGGGCAGGAGCTTCAGCCGTTCCATGTCCTGGACGACGGCCTTGCGCAGGCCGGCGAACTGGGGCTTGCCCAATTGGGCCAGGCGGGCGTCCGCCGCCTCCAGGCCGATGAGGGCGGCCCGGACGTTGCCGGCCAGTTGCAACTGCTGCTGGGCCAGCAGCAGGGTCTGCTCGATGTCCGCCACCACCCGCTCGTCGGCGCTGTCGGCCAGTTCCTGGTACATGGCATTGAGGGCCACCTGCTGGTTCTGGGTCTCCTGGGCGCTGGTTTCCAGGGCCATGAGGCGGTTCTGCAGGTCGGCCAGGGCGTCGTTGGCCGCCTTGGCGGCGGCCCGGGCCTCCCGGCTGGCGGCATCGAATTCGCCGATGCGCCGGGCCAGTTGCACTTCCAGGGCTTTCATCTGGGTGTAGCCCTGCCAGCCCAAGGCCATGGCGCCCGCCAGGGCCACCAGCGCCACGGCCAGGGCCGTGGGGGCAAGCCAGCCGTGACCGCCCGATGCCGGCGGTGACGGGGGGGCTGAGGTGGGTTTCGCTTCTTCAGTCATGGGCGAAGTATTTCACAAGGCTCGGGATAAGTTGGCCTGCGCCGGCCTGGCAGTCGATGACGGTGTGGATGCCCAGCTGGCGTGCCCGTTCGGCGATGCGCGGATGGGGCACGAACAGGGGCGTCCCGCGCAGGAAGCCGTGGCCCGCCGGGCCGAGCAGCAGGAAGAGGTTATCCAGGGTCTCGCCGCTGTAGGCGGTGACGGCCTGGATGCCGCCGGCCGCGAACAGCGCCAGGACGGGGGCGGGATCGGCCTCTGCCGGCAGGCCGCGCCGGTAGCATTCGGCATAGGCGACCCGGGCGCCGCGTGCGCGCAGGGTGTCGGCCAGCACCTCCCGGCCTCCCTCGCCCCGGAAGATGATCACGTGCCTGCCGGCCATGTCCCGAAGCTGGGGCAGGGCCAGCAGGTGTTCGCTGTCCGCGCCGGCATCGGGTTCCAGGACTTCCTTGAAGCCCCATGCCCGCAGGACCTTGGCCGTGCCCTTGCCCACGGCGGCCACGGGCAGCGCGGCGGGCCAGGCCGGCATGTCGCCCAGGGCGGCCAGGCCCCGCTGGGCGGCGGTGGGGCTGATGAAGATGGCGAGATGGAATTGGCCCAGACGGCCGGCAACGTCCCGGAGGGGCTTGGCATCGCGGGGCGGCAGGATGGCCAGGGCGGGAAACAGGATGGGGCGGGCCCCCAGCGCTTGCAGGTCCTTCACCAGTTCCCCGGCCTGCTCCGGGGGGCGGGTCACCAGGATGCCGATGCCCTGCAAGGGGACATCGGCGGCTGGGTTGCTCATGGGGCGCGGTGGATGATTTCCGCCAGCAGGCGATCCGCGCCCTGGCGGATCAGGTCCTGGGCGGCGGCCTGGCCCACCGCCTCCGGTGCGTCAATGGCGCCGGTGGTTTCGGTGCGGTAGAAGCGGACACCCTCCAGGTCGGCCACGAAGGCGCGCAGGTGTATCCGGCCGTCGCGAATCACCGCATAGCCGCCTATGGGGGCCTGGCATCCGCCCTGGAGCTGGCGGCTCATGGCCCGCTCGGCCCGCACGCAGGCGGCGGTCTCGGGGTCATTGAGGGGGGCCAGCAGGGCGGCGATGTCCGGCCGGCCGCTGCGGATCTCGATGCCCAGGGCACCCTGGCCCACGGCGGGCAGGCTTTCCTCGGGCGGGATCTCGGCGCGGATGCGGTCCGTGAAGCCCAGGCGCTTGAGGCCGGCGGCGGCCAGGATGATGGCGTCGTACTGGCCCTCGTCCAGCTTGCGCAGGCGGGTGTTCACGTTGCCCCGCAGGGTGTCCACCACCAGCCTGGGGAAGTGGGCCCGCAGCTGGGCCTGGCGGCGCAGGCTGGAGGTGCCCACCTTGGCGCCGTCGGGCAGGGCGGACAGGCTGGCGTAATGGTTGGAGACGAAGGCGTCCCGGGGATCCTCCCGCTGGGAGATGGCGGTGAGCTCGAAGCCTTCCGGCAGGTCCATGGGCACGTCCTTGATGGAGTGCACGGCCAGGTCCGCCCGGCCTTCCGCCATGGCCACCTCCAGTTCCTTCACGAACAGGCCCTTGCCGCCGATGCGGGACAGGGGGGAATCCAGTATCTGGTCGCCCTGGGTGGTCATGCCCAGCAGTTCCACCGCCAAGCCGGGGTGCAGGGCCATGAGCCGGGCCTTGACGTGTTCCGCCTGCCAGAGGGCGAGCTGGCTTTCCCGGGTGGCGATGACGATCTTCTTGTGCATATAAATAACCTAGGGCAGACGAACTATTTGGATTGGGCGAGGGCCTGACTAGAATTCGTAAAAATCGAGGAAAACAACGATGAAACAAAGGCTTGTCTGGCTCCCGGCGATTGTAGCATGGGCCTTGTCCGTGCCCTTCCTGCCTGCATGGGCGGAGGAGGGGGTGCCGTATGCGCGCAACCTGCAGCGGGACGCTGAATTGGCCAGGAAGAAGAACGGCGTGGTGCTGGTGATGTTTTCCGGCGAGTACTGCGGCTATTGCGAGCGGGTGCTGAATGAATTCCTCATCCCCATGAGCCGCAATCCGGATTACCAGAAGAAGCTGGTGATGCGCCGCGTGGACAACACGGGGCTGACCACGGTGAAGGATTTCGACGGCTCCGTGGAAGACCACCGCCAGTTCACCAGCGAACAGGGGGTGGGCATGGTGCCCACGGTGATGTTGTTCGACAGGAACGGCAGGCCCCTGGGCAAACCGCTGGTGGGCCTCACCACGACGGACTACTACGGTTTTTATCTGGACCAGGCCATCGACGCGGCCCTGGCCAAGGTGCGGGGGGGCACCACCACGACCCGCTAGCTAGCCCGGGTCGAAGGATTTCACCACGTGGGCCTGGCGCCGGGAGACCGGCAACTGTTCCGGCCAGTCCCGCAACAGGGTGACCCAATGACCCCCTTCAGCGTCGAGGACGCGCTTGAACCCGTGCACGTGATGGCGGGCCACCAGGCAGTTGCGGTGGATGCGAACAAACGCCTGGGAGAATTCTTCTTCCAGCTTGATCAGCGATTCATCCAGCAGATATTCCCGCTCCCGGGTACGGGCCGTGACGTAGCGTTGCTCCGCCCGCAGGTAGAGCACGTCCGCCACGGGGATCTGCCACACGCGGCCCCGCTCCTGGGCCGTGAAATGGCTGCGCCGGGGGAGGGGGGGCTGCCGCGGCACCCGGGACAGGGCCTCCTTCAGGCGATTCAGCCGCACAGGCTTCAACAGGTAGTCCACGGCGCGCAGGTCGAAGGCGCGCAGGGCGTGCTCGTCATGGGCGGTGACGAAGATGACGACTGGCGGCCGGGGCAGGGCGGCGATGTGGTGGGCGGTTTCCAGGCCGGAGATGCCGGGCATCTGGATGTCCAGAAGCACCACATCGGCGGGCACGGTGGCGGCCTTGGCCAGGGCCGCCTCGCCGGTGGACGCTTCCGCCACCACTGCCACGGGAAGTTCTTCGCCTAGATCCGCCAACTGGGCCTTCAGCCGTTCCCGGGCCAGAGGCTCGTCGTCCGCCAGGATGACGCGCAACGGGGTGCTCATGACCCGGCCCCGCGGGTTGAAATCGGAACGAAGGCGGGAGTCTCCTTTGTCATAATCCGTCCCTGTGATTGATTTTCCGGCGAACGCTACCACCCCATGAGCCAAAAGCAAAACGATGCGAAAACCTGGTCCGGCCGTTTCACGGAGCCGGTGTCGGAGCGGGTCAAGCGCTATACCGCCTCCATCCCCTTCGACTGGCGCCTGGCCCCCTTCGACATCCAGGGGTCCCTGGCCCACGCGGCCATGCTGCGCCAGGCGGGCGTGCTGTCGGACCAGGACCTGGCGGATATCCGCCGGGGCCTGGGGGAAATCCTGGCGGCTTTCGAGGCAGGGGACTTCCCCTGGAGCCTGGACGACGAGGACGTGCACTTCACCATCGAGCGGGCCCTGACACGCAAGGTGGGGGACGCGGGCAAGCGCCTGCATACCGGCCGTTCCCGCAACGACCAGGTGGCCACGGACATCCGCCTCTGGCTGCGGGACGCCATCGACCGCATCCAGGCCTTGTTGAAATCTGCTCGCGCCGCCCTGCTGGACCAGGCGGAGAAACACGCGGACACGGTGATGCCCGGCTTCACCCACCTGCAGGCCGCCCAGCCCGTCACCTTCGGGCACCACCTGCTGGCCTGGCACGAGATGCTGGTGCGGGACGCCGAGCGGCTGACGGACTGCCGCCGTCGGGTGAACCGCCTGCCTCTGGGAGCGGCCGCCCTGGCGGGTACCAGCTTCCCCATCGACCGGGAATTCGTCATGCGGGAACTGGGCTTCGAGGCGGTGTGCGAGAACTCCCTGGACGCGGTGTCGGACCGGGATTTCGCCATCGAATTCCTGGCTGCCGGCGCCCTGGTCATGACCCACCTCTCCCGCATGTCGGAAGAACTGGTGCTGTGGATGACGCCACGCTTCGGCTTCATCGACCTGCCGGACCGCTTCTGCACAGGATCAAGCATCATGCCCCAGAAGAAGAACCCGGACGTGCCCGAGCTCATGCGGGGCAAGACCGGGCGCATGAACGGCCATCTGGTGGCGCTGCTGACCCTGATGAAGGGCCAGCCCCTGGCCTACAACAAGGACAACCAGGAGGACAAGGAACCCCTATTCGACGCGGTGGACACCCTGGTGGATTCCCTGGCCATCTTCGCCGAGATGGTGCCGGGCATCCGCGTCAAGGCGGAGCGCATGCGCCAGGCGGCCATCGAGGGCTTCGCCACCGCCACGGACCTGGCGGACTATCTGGTGAAGAAGGGCCTGCCCTTCCGCGAGGCCCACGAGGTGGTGGCCCGGGCCGTGCGGGCAGCGGAGGAACGGGGCTGCGACCTGGCGGACCTGCCTCTGTCGGATTTGCAGTCCTTCTCCGCCTTGGTGGGCGAGGACGTGTACGGCGTGCTGACCCTGGAAGGCTCCCTGGCGGCGCGGGACCACATCGGCGGCACCGCCCCCAGCCAGGTCAGGGCCGCCGTGGCCCGGGCACGTTTACGTCTGTAAGCCGGACTAAAGCGTGATGTCGCTGCCCGCCTGCTCGGAGGCGAAGCGGGACAGGGCGGCGAACAGTTCCTCGCCGCCGCGGGTGTCGCGCCAGGCCACACCGTCCCAGCGGTAGTGGTAGCCGCCGCTCTTTGCGGCGACCCATATCTCCTGGGTGGCGGACTGCTTGTTTATGATGATCTTGCTGCCGTTCTCGAACTCCACTTCCAGGATGCCGCCGGGAGCGAGTTCGAAATCCAGGTCATCGTCCACCGCTTCCAGGGCGTGTTCGATCCTGCCTAGGGTCTCGTCGGCAAGGCGTGTGTATTCACTCTCGGTCATCGGGGGCTCTCAGGAAATTTGCCGGTCCGCCCCAAATTTCCTGCTCCCCATGGGGGGCGGTCACGGCCATGGGGCGAAGCCTGGGGCACGTACAACATGCTAGACTCAGGCCCGAATTTTAACGGTCCCATCATGCGTTTTTCGAGCCAACTTTTCGCCCTCCTCTGCGTCCTCTTCGCCCTTTCCGCCTGCGGCAAAAAAGGTGATCTGTATCTGCCCGACGCGCCTGCCCAACCTCAGCAAACACAACCCACGAAATGAACACCCTCACTCGTCGGGGCGGCGTGCTCCACGTGGAGGACGTGCCCCTGGATGTCATCGCCGCGGAGTTTGGCACGCCCTGCTACGTCTATTCCCGCGCCGCCCTTGAAGGGGCTTACCGGGCCTATGATCAGGCCCTTGCGAGCCATCCCCATCTGATCTGCTACGCGGTCAAGGCCAACTCCAGCCTGGCCATCCTGAACGTGTTCGCCCGCCTGGGCGCGGGCTTCGATATCGTCTCCGGAGGTGAGCTGGCGAGGGTGTTGGCGGCGGGCGGCGATGCGAAGAAGGTGGTGTTCTCCGGCGTGGGCAAGCGGGAAGAGGAAATGCGCGCCGCCCTGGAAGCGGACATACAGTGCTTCAACGTGGAATCGGAAAGTGAGCTGGCGCGCCTCAATCGCGTGGCGGGAGAGATGGGGCGCATCGCCCCCGTCAGCCTGCGCGTGAACCCCAACGTGGATGCCAAGACCCATCCCTACATCTCCACGGGCCTCAAGGTAAACAAGTTCGGCATTGCCCATGATCAGGCGCTGCGCGTCTATCAGGAGGCGGCCGCCATGTCCCACCTGCGGGTGCGCGGAATCGACTGCCACATCGGTTCCCAACTGGTGGAGGTCACCCCCTTCGGCGAGGCCTTGGACAAGGTGCTGGAACTGGTGGCCGAGCTCAACTCGCGCGGCATCCAACTCGCGCACATCGACATCGGAGGCGGCGTCGGCATCCGTTATCGGGATGAAGCGCCCATCGCCTGGGATGCCTATGCGGGCGTGCTGTTGTCGCGCATGCGTGGCCGCGGAGAGACGCTGGTGATCGAGCCGGGCCGCTCCCTGGTGGGCAATGCGGGATGGCTGCTGACCCGGGTGGAATATCTCAAGCACGGTGAGGCGAAAGACTTCGCCATCGTGGATGCGGCCATGAACGATCTCATGCGGCCCGCCTTGTATGACGCCTGGCATGACATCGTGCCGGTGCGCGAGCGCCAGGGGAAAAGCCGCAGCTACAGCATCGTGGGGCCCGTGTGCGAGAGCGGAGATTTCCTTGGTCATGATCGTGAGCTGGTGCTTGCCGAAGGCGACCTGCTCGCGGTCTGTTCTGCGGGCGCATACGGCATGACCATGAGTTCCAATTACAACACGCGACCACGTGCTGCCGAGGTCATGGTGATGGGCTGCAAGGCGCATGAAATCAGGGCTCGCGAGCAGGTGGAGAATTTGTTTGCCCAGGAGCGGGTGGTGCCTTAGTGCGTGCCGACAACAAATAAATACGCAAAAGCGCGCGAACCCTTGCGGAGCGCGCTTTTTTTTGTTCTACAATCGGAGCGCGCCTCATGAATATGTGGAAATGCTTGAGGCACAAGGCTTTCCGGCCGATTACCTTACTAACAGAGGAGTCCTATATGCCTGCTGCTAAGTCTGCTAAGAGCACCACAACGGCGAAAGCCACTACCAAAAAAACTACTGCAACTGCGGCCGCGAAAGCGGCCGCGCCTGTGAAGAAAGCCGCCGCACCTAAAGCAGCGGCTGCCAAACCTGCGGCCAAGAAGGCTGCTGCTCCCAAGCCTGCGGCGAAGAAGGCTGCCGCTCCCGCGAAGAAGGCTGCTGCTCCCAAGG
>CAZREY010000002.1:0-15335 GCA_964599015.1 uncultured Thiobacillus sp. | reverse complement strand
CCGCCGCCAAGCCTGCGGCGAAGAAGGCCGCCGCTCCCGCGAAGAAGGCTGCTGCTCCCAAGGCCGCCGCCAAGCCTGCGGCGAAGAAGGCCGCCGCTCCCGCGAAGAAGGCTGCTGCCCCCAAGGCCGCCGCCAAGAAGGCAACCCCCAAGGCCGCCTGATTTTTTGTTATTCCTCCAAGGCGGGACGAGTCCCGCCTTTTTTATTCCTGTAAATCACCAACGTATTTTTTGCACTGCCAGCTACCGGGTTATCGGTGCGAAGCCGTAATGATTGCCTCGGGGTTTGAGTGATTGATGCATGTGAGCTTCGATGTGGCGCGAGTTCGAGTTGTTGTTCGCGTTATCGGAATGAGGTGGCATCTCATCAATGCAAGACATATGTCTTAAGGCATATCTCAGTCGGCACGGTTTTATCAGACTGTTGAAAGATCGACATGAATGTCGATCTGGCCTTCACAGGGGGCTGCCGTCGTCGAACAAAATAGAAAATATTCCTTATGCATAAGGCGGTTAGTCTGAATTCGACCAATCGAAAGCGTGGCATGGATCGTGCTCATACAGTCTGTGCCATTTGGTCGAATCAGGGGACAAAGATGATCCAATCTCAAGAAGACAAAGTGGAAGTGACGGTAGTTGCGGGCGGGGACGGTTCCGACCGCATTACCCTGCAAGTGGGTGAAAGTGGAGAAAGCCGGTTGTTGACACTGACGCCCAGTCAGGCACGGCTCCTGGCCACGGAATTGATCGCCGCGGTGAATCGCGCCGAGGTGAAGGCAAATTTGAAAACGGGCACGAATATGTGGAGAAAGTCGGGGGAGTCCCGTCCCCGCCTAGCCACGGCGGGGTGAAGAAGAAACCTCCCTCGCCCCAGGTGGTCTGAAAAATTTAACCCTCCTTGAGCGTGGTAACATGCACCGACCGGCCCGAGCGCCGGTCTTTTTTTGTCTTCGCTTTCGATGACTCTACGAACGATCAGAGGTGGCCCATGCCCGTACTGGAACTCAACGAAGAAAACTTTGAGCAGACTGTTCTAAACAACGACTTTGTCGTGATCGATTTCTGGGCGCCCTGGTGTGGCCCCTGCCGTGGTTTTGCCCCTGTCTATGAGGCCGCTTCCGAGAAACATGCGGATATCGTCTTCGCCAAGGTGAACACCGAGGAGCAGCAGGGGCTTGCCGCCCATTTCCAGGTCCGGTCCATCCCGACCCTGGTGATATTCCGCGAGAAGGTCATCATCTACGCCCAGCCCGGCGCCTTGCCAGCGGGGGCTTTCGACGACTTGATCGCCCGGGCCAAGGAAGTGGACATGGCCCAGGTGCACGCCGAAATCGCCGCCGAGGCCAACAAGGGCTGATCAGCTCTCCAGGCAATCCAGGATGCGCCGGCCGATGGTCGTCGCACCCGAGATGTCGGGGGCTTGAGACACGGCCTTCTGCCAGAGCCGCGCCAGTGATTCGCCGACGCTTGGCGAACAGAGTGTTTCTTCGTTGATCGCCTCGGCCCGGGCGTGGCGGATCAGCCAGGAAGCCAGCCAGGGGGTCTCCGGCCAATCCGGCCGGTCCAGGAAAAGTATGGGGAGGTTGTGTCCGGCGGCCTCCACGAAGCTGCCATATCCAACCTTGGTGACCAGTGCATCGCAGGAGGCCAGCAGATCGGGAAAGGGTATGCCGGTCCGGCCGAAACGGACCAGGTCGGTGCGACCTTCCATGGGCCAGGCGTCGGGTACCAGCCAGGTGATGTTCTCCAGCACAGGTAATGGCGCGGGGTTTTTATAAGCCACGCCGCCGAACCCGAGCAAGACCAGTTTCCACCCGGGCGCCAGTCCCAGTCTGCCATTGAGTTCATTGCGTCGATTGCATCCCATGGATGCCACCGGCGGCGCCGTTTCCAGGTTGGACAGCCATGCCATGGGCAGGCCCGGCGTCAGGCGCAGGAAGGCCTGGGCTTCCTGGTAGGCCTGCCTCATCTCGGCCAGTGCGGCAGCCATGTCCGGAGCCTCCCCCATATAGTGGTGGGCGATATCCCACCAGTTGAGGGAACAAAATCCGATGCCTGTCTTGCCTGCACGGCTCGCCGCCGCCAGAGGCAGGTAGGCCGCGTTGCTCAATACTCCATCGATGTTTTCTTGCTTCATCCAGTCCGCCTCCCGTGCGACGCGCGCGTTCCAATCTTCGTGGAATGCCCGATAGGCCATCCGGCTGGCCGCCACATCCACGCGCATGGCGTCATGCATCAGCAGACCCACATCCGCCGGCTCGGGCCGGTGGCTGAAGCGTATCTTGAGCCTTCCCTCCAGGGCCGCCCTCGGCAGCCCGGACCAGACCAGCCATTCCAGGTCGGGCCGCGCTGCGCCCATGGCGTTCAACACGGGCGCGGCCTGGGCCAGGTGCCCCAATCCGTGATGGCTGATGGCGCAGAGCAGCTTCATGGGCGACGGGATCAGGCCGAGGCGGATTCCTGCAGCAACTCCTTGAGGATGTGGAGGGACGCGGGACGCTTTCTGCTCATGGAGAGGGTGTCCAGGGCATCCACCGTGGCCAGCAGATGGGGCAGATCGCGGCGGCAGTGGAGCAGCATGTAACGGATCACATCATCGCCAAGGTGCATGCCGTGGGACTCGGCGCGGATCGCCAAGGCCACGGCCTTGTCGGCATCGGAGAGGGGCTGGATGCGGAACACCAGGCCCTGGGCCAGACGTGTGGCCAGGTCGGGGCGGATGGCCAGCCGGGCAGGGGGCAACGAGCCGCAGGCAACGATCCGCCCGCCCTGTTCACGGGCGGCATTCAGGAGGGAGAAAAGGCGTATCTGGTCCGCCTCCGCCAGGCTTTCCACATCGTCCACCGCCAGCATGGCTGCGTCCGGGTCGGGCAATGGCCCGTGAGGCAGATAGGGGGCGTGGGCGCGAGATGACCAGGCCTGGAGAAGGTGGCTCTTGCCAACCCCGGTTTCGCCCCATAGATAGATGATGTGTTCCCCTGAAAACGCGGCTGCCGGTCCGGTCATGTGCCTGAGTCCGGATACCGCTTCGGCATTGGGACCCATGAGGTAGTTATCGAAATCGGCGGGGGCGTCCGGGCGGATGTCGAGGATGAGTTGTCGCATGCGCCAAGTCTATCAGTGCCGGCGCGGGCCTTCGCGGCTTGACAGTACCCGGGCCCCCCTCTAAAACCGGAGCCATGCCCCGACAGGTTGTTCCTATGTCTTCCCTAACCTCCCTTATTCCTCCCGCCCATCCCGTGACGGATGTCCCCCCCGTGGTGGAAGAGCACCTGGAGCCCGGCGAGCGGGAGGCGCTCTTCGCCAGGATCAAGCAGCAGCTCGTCGAGCAGGATGCGGTGCTGGTGGCTCACTACTACACCGCCGCGGATCTGCAACGCCTGGCGGAAGAAACCGGCGGCTGCGTGTCCGACTCCCTGGAGATGGCCCGCTTCGGCCATGCCTCCAAGGCCAGGACACTGGTGGTGGCCGGCGTGCGCTTCATGGGCGAGACCGCCAAGATACTCAACCCGGAAAAGCGGGTGCTGATGCCGGACCTGGGCGCCGAATGCTCCCTGGACCTGTCTTGCCCCGCCGCGGAGTTCACGCCCTTTTGCGATGCCCATCCGGATCGCACCGTGGTGGTCTACGCCAACACCTCCGCCGAGGTGAAGGCCCGGGCGGACTGGGTGGTCACCTCCAGCATCGCCGTGCGCGTGGCCCAGCACCTCAAGGACCGGGGCGAGAAGTTGATATGGGCGCCGGACCGCTACCTGGGGGATTACGTGCAACGCACCACCGGCGCCGACATGCTGCTCTGGCAGGGTTCCTGCGTGGTGCATGAGCGCTTCAAGGCCGACGGCATCCGCGCCCTCAAGGCCCAGCATCCCGAAGCCGCCGTGCTGGTGCATCCGGAGTCCCCCGCCGGCGTCATCGCCCTGGCGGACGTGGTGGGCTCCACCACCCAGCTCATCCGCGCCGTTGGCGAGTTGCCCAACCCGGTGTTCATCATCGCCACCGACAACGGTATCTTCCACAAGATGCACGAAACCGCGCCCGGCAAGATCTTGCTGGAAGCGCCCACCGGCGGCCGGGGCGCCACCTGCGTGTCCTGCGCCCATTGCCCGTGGATGGCCATGAACGGCCTGAAGAAGCTATCGTATGTACTGGAGACAGGGAGGAACGAGATCCACGTGGATCCGGCAGTGGGGGCCAAGGCGGTGCGTTCCATCAATCGCATGCTCTCCTTCGCGGGCCAGGCCGGCATAGTCGTCGCCGGCATGAGCGGGGATTGATCCCCTCTATCCTGGGGTTCGTGCATCCCCGGTGTGAGCTAAGGCACTGTGCCCGGGCAGGGGATGTGTTGTTATTCCAACCACCAATGAGGAGAGCAAGATGAGCTTCGTGCAGGAATTCAAGGAATTCGCCATGCGTGGCAACGTGGTGGATCTGGCCGTGGGCGTGGTGATCGGCGCCGCCTTCGGCAAGATCGTCACGTCGCTGGTGCAGGATGTGATCATGCCTCCCCTGGGGGCCGTTCTCGGCGGCGTGGATTTCAATCACCTCTACGTCACCCTGTCCAACCAGACCTTCGAGACCCTGGCGGAGGCGGAAAAGGCCGGCGTGCCCCTCATCAAATACGGTGTCTTCATCCAGACCATCGTCGATTTCGTCATCATCGCCTTCGCCATCTTCGTGGCCGTGAAGGCCATCAACAAGCTGAAGCGCCAGGAAGAGGCCGCCCCCGCCGAGCCGCCGCCCACACCGGAGGATGTCATCCTGCTGCGCGAGATACGGGATGCGCTGAAAAAGTGAAATACCGAGGCCGCCTGGGATTAAATGGTTTCGGGGACCCAGGCACCCCCACAGCCGGCGCCCCGTCGGCTCAACATTCAGTCTGATCAAATAACAAGGAGCCAAACATGCAAATCAAGCCGCTGACCCTTTTCGTCCTGCTCGCCCTGGGCGGCGCCGCCCAGGCCGGGACGTTCTACGATCCCTCCAATGCCGCCAGCAACAGCGGCAAGACCACGGGGTTCGAGTTGTACAAGACCATCGGCTGCCCGGGCCGGGGCCTGCTGGATCCGCCCTGTCCCGGCGATGTGGCGGCCAAGCCCGCGCCGACACCCGCGCCCGCCGCGGCGCCGAAGCCCGCCGACAGCGACGGCGATGGCGTCACCGACGACAGGGACCGCTGCCCCAACACCCCGAAGGGCGCCAAGGTCAACGCCGACGGCTGCGAGCTGGACGGTGACGGCGACGGCGTGGTGGACCGCCTGGACCAGTGCCCCACCACCCCGGCCGGCCGCAAGGTGAACGCCCAGGGTTGCGAGCTGGACAGCGACGGCGACGGCGTCGTGGATGCCCTGGACAAGTGTCCCGGCACCCCGGCGGGCGCCAGGGTCAACGCCGACGGCTGCGAGCTGGACGGTGACGGCGACGGCGTGGTGGACCGCCTGGACCAGTGCCCCACCACCCCGGCCGGCCGCAAGGTGAACGCCCAGGGTTGCGAACTGGACAGTGACGGCGACGGCGTGCTGGACGCCATGGACCAGTGCCCCGATACGCCCGCCGGCGACAAGGTGGACGCCAAGGGCTGCAGCCTGCCCAAGGTCATCGTCCTGCACGGCGTGAACTTCGACAACGACATGTCCAGCCTGCGTCCCGATGCCATCGCCATCCTGGACGAGGCCGTGGCCACCCTGAAGGCCAACCCCGGCGTTAAGGTGGAGATCGGCGGCCACACCGACAGCCGCAACTCCGACTGGTACAACCTGGGCCTGGGCGAGCGCCGCGCCAAGGCGGTGATGCAGTATTTCATCTCCAAGGGCGTGGAGGCGGATCGCCTGTCGGCCAAGAGCTACGGTGAATCCGTGCCCATGGCCGACAACGAGACCGAGGAAGGCCGCATGAAGAACCGCCGCGTGGAACTGAAGATCCTGAACTGAGACTGGGCGGACAAGAAAAAGGCCGGGACCCAAGCCCGGCCTTTTTTATTGCGGCGACGAAAACCGTCCGCCCTCAGGCGTGGGTGCCGCCCACGGTGAGTTCCTCGATGCGCAGGGTGGGCTGGCCCACGCCCACGGGCACGCTCTGGCCTTCCTTGCCGCAGGTGCCCACACCCGGGTCCAGCTTCATGTCGTTGCCGATCATGGACACCCGGGTGAGCACGTCGGGACCGTTGCCGATGAGGGTGGCGCCCTTCACCGGGTGGGTGATCCGGCCGTCCTCGATCATGTAGGCCTCGGCGGCGGAGAACACGAACTTGCCGCTGGTGATGTCCACCTGGCCGCCGCCGAAGTTCACTGCGTAGAGGCCCCGCTTCACCGAGGCGATGATCTCCGCCGGATCCCTGTCCCCCGCCAGCATGTAGGTGTTGGTCATGCGCGGCATGGGCAGGTGGGCGAAGGATTCACGCCGGGCGTTGCCCGTGGGGGCCATGCCCATGAGCCGGGCGTTCATGCCATCCTGCATGTAGCCCCGCAGGATGCCATTCTCGATGAGCACGGTGCGCTGGCTGGGGGTGCCCTCGTCGTCCACGTTCAGGGAGCCGCGACGGTCCGGCAGGGTGCCGTCATCCACCACGGTGACGCCGTCGGCGGCCACCCGCTGGCCGATGCGGCCGGAGAAAGCCGAGGAGCCCTTGCGGTTGAAGTCCCCCTCCAGGCCGTGGCCGATGGCCTCGTGCAGCAGGATGCCGGGCCAGCCGGAGCCCAGTACCACGGTCATGGCGCCGGCGGGGGCGGGCTTGGCCTCCAGGTTGGTGAGGGCCTGCTCCACCGCCAGGCGGGCGTATTCCTTCAGCCTTCCGTCGTTGAAATACGCATAGTCGAAGCGGCCGCCGCCGCCGGAGGATCCCTGTTCACGCCGTCCGTCCTGCTCCACGATGACCTGTAGGGATACCCGCACCAGGGGCCGCACGTCTGCGGCGCTGCGGCCATCCAGGCGGGTGACGAAGATGACCTCGTATTCCCCGGCCAGGCTGGCGATGACCTGGGTGACGCGGGGGTCCAGTTTTCGAGCGTAGTCTTCCAGCCGGTGCAGCAGGGCCACCTTGTCGGCCTCGGACAGGGTGGCCAGGGGGTCGATGGGGGCATACAGGGCGCGACCTTCCACCCGGCCCGGCACCCGGGCCGTGGCGGACCGGCCGCTGGCGGCGATGGCCCGCACCGTGCCCGCCGCCTCGTGGATGGCGGCCAGGCGGATGTCGTCGGAATAGGCGAAGGCGGTCTTGTCCCCCACCACGGCGCGCACGCCCACGCCCTGGTCGATGCTGAAGCTGCCGGACTTCACCTGGCCTTCCTCCAGGCTCCAGGCCTCGGAGCGGGAATACTGGAAGTACAGGTCGGCGTCATCCACCCGATGGGCCGCCAGATGGCCGAACACGCCGTCCAGTTGGGCGGCATCCATGTCATTGGCGGCGAGCAGGGTGGATTCGGCGGTGGCGAACAGAGGAGACGTGGTCATGGCTGAGGCTTGTTTGGTGAATGAGGGTGAGTGGGGGGCGATGGGGGAATGGTTCCTGCCCATCCCCCCTTATCGACCACCGCTCACGCCTTGATGATTTCCACCTTGGTCTTGCCGCGGCAGTCCAGGGTGCGGTGCTTCAGGGCGGGCAGGCTCTTGCGCAGGCCTTCCTGGTAAGCCGGGTTGATGGCGGCCACCACCACACCGGAACCCCGGGGCAGCCGGTCCAGGATGTTGCCCCAGGGGTCCACGATCATGGAGTCGCCGTGGGTCTCACGGCCGGAGACATGGTAGCCCCCCTGGGCCGGGGCGATGACGTAGGCCAGATTCTCGATGGCCCGGGCCCGCACCAGGGTTTCGAAGTGGGCCTTGCCGGTGGTGGCGGTGAAGGCGGAGGGGACGAGGATGATGTCCACGTCGCCCATGGCCCGGAACAGCTCCGGGAAGCGCAGGTCGTAGCAGATGGACAGGCCGATGCGGCCGAAGGGTGTGTCCACTACCACCACCTGGTCGCCGGGCTCGATGGTGGTCTGTTCCTTGTAGATCTCGGAGCCCAGGGTCAGGCCGAACAGGTGGATCTTGTCGTAACGGGCCACCTGCCGGCCCTTGTCGTCAAACAGCAGGCAGGTGTTGCGCACCTTCCTGGGGTTGTCGCAGGACAGGGGCACGCCGGCGCCGGCCAGCCAGATGCCGTGCTTCTTCGCCTGGGCGGCGAGGAACTTCTGGATGGGACCCTTGCCCGGCGCCTCGCTGGCCGCCACCTTGTCCGTGTCCTTCAGGCCCATGATGGCGAAATATTCCGGCAACGCCACCAGCCTGGCCCCCGCCGCCGCGGCCATGCCGATGAGGCGTTCCGCCTCGGCCAGGTTGGCGGCCACGTTGGGCCCGGAGGCCATCTGCACGGCCGCCATGCGCACGATGCTGGCGGACTCCTTGGCCGACTCCTGGCTGGGTTTCGCCACGGCGCGGGTCCGTGTCCGGGCGAAACTGGAAGTCTTGGTGGCGGGTTTTGCGGCGGGCTTGGCGGGACGGTTCACGGGCGGTTCCTGGCGGCGTGAGGGGATGCACCGAGGGTACACAAGGATTTCCCGCGCGGGCAAGGCTTATGCACTGTTCCAGGGCCTGTTTCCGCTGGTCGCGGTGCTTACGGCCCGATGCCGTCCTCGGGTTTGGCCGGCTTGCGCGGCACCTTGGTGATGACCGGATCCGCCCAGGTGCCGGAAATGGCGTATTCGAAGCCCACCGCCTGGCCGATAGGGTTCTTCAGCACCTTGCTGGCCAGCAAGGTGCCCAGGCCCACCACCGGCCCGCCCAGGAGGGCCCCGGCCACTGCCACGGTGTCTTCCAGGCGGGGCTCGATCTGCAACTTCAGGTTCTGGGTTTCGTCGGGCAGGCTCACCACGCCGCTCATGCTGACCTTGGCGGCGGGGCCGTTCATGCGCAGGTCCTTGGTGTAGGCGGAGCCCTTTTCAATGTGCACCTGCCCCTTGATCTCGTCGAAGGCGAAGCCCTGGGAAAACACGTCGCGGAAATCCAGGCTGATGCGGCGCGGCAGGGATTGCAGGCTGAGCACGCCGATGAGGCGCCCTGCACCCGGGTCCACCTTCAGGAACTGGCCCTGGCGTGCGCCCAGGTCCAGCTCGCCTTCCAGGGTGTGCAGGTTGAAGTCCTCCGGGCTTCCCATCCAGCCCAGGTTGCCGCTCATCTCGGCCTCGCCGCCCTTGATGGCATCTTCGTAGCCGAAGCGGGCCAGCAGCTTGCCCAATTGCTGGGTGGAAAGCTTCAGCTTCAACCGGGTGGGGCGCCGGGGGTGGTCGGACACCAGGCCGCTGCCTTCCAGACGGCCTTCCGGTGGCGCCAGCAGGAAGCGCTCCACCTTGAAGCCGTTCTTCAAGGGGGACAGGCGCAGGCGCAACTCCCCCAGTTCCCGCTTCTTCCAGGCCAGGGACTGGATGTTGAGGTCCAGGTTGGTCAGCCGGTTCCTGTCGTCGTCGGCGGGGGCCGTGGAAGGCGGCGCCCCGGCATTCTCGGGTTCGGGCAGGGCCAGGCGCTTGAAATTGGCCACCAGACGGGTGCCATGCGGCTCGGGCACGGTGATGACCTGGCCGTTCACTTCCTTGCCCGCCACGTCCAGGTCCCAGCCCTTTCCGGAAGGCTGCAGCCTGATGTGGGTATCGTGCAGGCGGCGGTTGAAGATGAGCAGTTCGCTGAAGTTGAGGCTGGCCTGGCGGAAGACGGGCCAGCCCTTGTCCTTCCCGGTTCCGGCGTCGCCATGGATATCCCCCCAGTCCTGCTGGCGCCAGACATCCAGGTCCACGGCGCGCAGGTTGCCGCTGATCCACAGACCCGGTTCGGCGGGCTCGGCGGCTTCGCCGGCACCCAGGTGCAGGTTGATGCGCGCCTCCCCGGCCTGGGGGAGCCGGGCGTTCAGGCGGGCCAGGACGCCGTAGCGGGCGGTGAACCGGTCTCCGTTCTGGCCGGGCTGATATTCGACGCTCAGGGGGATGCTCATGGGGGCGGCCTTGCCCAGAGGCGCGGGCAGGTCGAGGGCCAGGCCCGCCAGGTCCGAACTCAGCATCAGGCCGGCGGCCTGGCCCTGGCTGGAGACGTCCACGTCGGCCAGCCATTGGGCCGCACCCCGCAACCTGCCGGCCAGAAAGTCGGGCAGGTGGGGGCGCAGGGCCTCGGCGCTGGCGGTGCCTGTCAGCCGGGCGTGGAGGCCTGCCCCCTCCCGGCTGTTCAGGTCCAGCTGGGCCGGCATGTTCAGTACCCGCAGCTGTACGCCGCGCCCCTGCACGGCCTTTTCCGTGAAGGTGACGGCGCCGTTGACCTGGGTCAACTCGGGCATGCCCCGCCCGGGTCTGAGGCTGTTGTTCTGAAAGGTGAAGGCGCCCCCTACCGTGGTGTCGTCGATATGCCGCAAGGGCAACGCCAGCTTCAAGGCCAGGATGCCCTGGCCCTGGGCCGAGAACCCGCTGATGAAGTGGCCGGTGTATCGGTCCACTGGCGATTGGCGCACGAAATCCAGGAACGTACGTGTTTCGCCCTTGGCGTAGCCCTCCACCCGAGCGATCTCTTCCGGCGAATAGTGCAGATCGGGAATCTCCACCTTCACCGGGCCCAGCTGGGCATCCAGGATGCGGCCGGTGTCGGCGGTGAGGGTCATGGCCTTGCCGTGGAACACCAGCATGCCCCGCACGCCTCCGATGGGAGGCCAGCCGGGGGCGTAATCCAGCACCCCGTCCACCATGCGCACGCTGGTGCGGAATTCGCCGTTGCCCTGGTCGAAGGGGAAATGCCGCAGATCGCCCTTCAGGGTCAGGCGCACGTCGTCGGAGTGGCCTGCCACTAGGCTGCGCCTGAGCCAGTTGTAGGCGTCCTCGGCGATCTTGTGGGGGAGGTAGCGGTATACCGCGCTGGCCTTGCCATGGCTCAGATGGGCGGTGATGTCCACCACCGGCGTGCCATTGTCCGGCAGCCGCACGCTGCCCCGGGCGCTGCCTTCCAGGTCGGCGTTGGCCAGGCGCTTGGCCTGGAAGGAAACGTCCAGGCCCCGGTCGTCGAAGCGCCAGTCGGCCTGGGCGTCCAGCTGGGCCAGGTCCAACTCGTGGCGAAACACCCGGGGCCAGTCCAGCAGGAAATCCCGCCCCGCCAGGGTGGCCTTGCCGCCTTTCTGGTCCGCCTCGATCTTCAGGCCCAGGCCGGAGATGCCGGGAAGGTCGGCGTAGGGCCGGGCTCCCCCCTCGCGCAGATTTACATGGAAGGCGTAATCCTTGGGGCCGGCCCAGTGGCCCCGGGCGCTCTCCACCAGCCCCCGGGGATGGAGGGCCTCGATCAGGTCATGGCCCCGCCGGGGCAGGGGCAGGGCGCCGGACAGGGCCGTCAGGGCCTCCAGGCGCAGATTGCCGGCCTCGGCCTCGATGCGCCTGAAGCCATCCCCCCCGTCGGGGGTCAGGGTCAGGCGCAGGGCGGCGGGCTCGGCCGGCGCGGCGCCCGGGGTCTTGAAGCGGAGCTTGTCCACGAACAGGGTGTGGGAGTCCTCGCCCCGCTCCCAGCCGATGCGTCCGGTCAGGGATTCGAAGCGCAGATCGGGCAGGTCCCGGCGCATGCTGAGGGCCACATCGCCCAGGCGGGCATCCCCCTTGAGACCCGTGATCCGCCCCCGTTCCAGATCGAACCAGAAGCGCAGGTCCCCCGCCCCGCCTTTCACCGAGGCCTGGGCCCAGGGCACCCACTGTACCCAGCTCTGGAAGCGGGCCTGGGACACTTGGGCATAGAACTGGCCGGTCCAGGAGGGGAAGTCATGCACGGACCTGCCCTTGAAGTCGCCGCGCAGATCCAGCCGGGCGGCGGCGTCGGAGGGCAGGGCCACGCCGCCGAAGCGGTGGCGGCCGAAGCGGTTTTCCACCAGCAGGCGCACGCCGGAGAACTGCAGGGGCGGAGCACCCAGCTTCTGGTCCAGCCAGCTGACGTGGGCATCCTTGATGACGATGCGGGCCTGGCGCAACAGCCAGTCCGGGAAGGGGCTGGGGGCTCCGGGGCCATTGATGGGGATGTCCGCGAGATAGACGATCCCGTCCGGCGCCCGGCGCAGGGGAAAGCGGGCCTGTTCCAGATTGAGCCGCCGCAGGCGGGGTTCCAGCACGGCCAGGGACCACCAGGAGCCGATGGCTTCCACCCGGGGCAGTATCAGGGGTTCGCCGCTGGCCGGCACCAGGCGCACGTCTTCCAGGGTGAGGCGTGGGTTGATGCCCTGCCAGTCCGCCGCCAGGCCGCCTATGCGCACGGGGACGCCCACGGCCTGGCTGGCGGCGGCCTCCAGGTCCGGGCGGAAACGGTCCACGTCGGGCATGAACCAGAACTTCAACACCAGGGCCACCAGGCTCATGACGATCACCACCCCGCCCACGACATGGAAGCTGTAGTGGGCCAGGTGGCGAAGAAGGCTGATCAGGCGCGGAGGCATGCCTGCGAACAATGCCATGACAAGGGTACGGGCGAAAGGGTCGAGCCGGGAGGCGCCGGACGGATCACGGCGCCAGTGCTGAGAGCGCCGCCGCGATGTCCGGTTCCGTCAGGGTCTCGAAGTCTTCCCGGCTGAAAACGGTGGCCACTCCGGCCAGCTCGCTCCAGGCCAGGCCCGCCCCCCAGGCCGGGCTGGGGTGGGTGCCCTGGGCCTGGCGGGGCAGCACATGGAGGAGGCCCGGGGTGTAGACCAGGTTGTAGGGGATGGCGCGCTGATGCAGCTCGTCCAGCAGGAACCAGGCCGCCTCGGCGGAATCCGTCACCTGGCAGGGCAGGGGGTAGGGCGTGCCGCCGCCGTTGTGGGCAAAGCCCGGGGCCAGCACGGGGAGCTCCGGCGCCGCCATGAAGCTCTGGAAGTGCAGGTGGTTCACCGACGCCTGGGCCCCCAGACTGTTGTAGGCCAGGCCGAATCCGGGCAGGGTTTCGCCCAGGGTCGCGGCCACCTCCCAGGCCCAGCCGTGCAGTTCCGGCGTGAGCCATTGGGACAGCTCGCGTTGTGGTTCCGGCACCAGAAGGCCGTGCAGGGGCGCGAAGGGAAACTTGTTGTACAGCAGGCGTGCGGGCTTGCCGGCCAGGTCGCCTTCCCACAGCACCTCCCTGGCCAGGAAGGGCTTGTTGAAATGGAAGCCCGCCGGGTCGAAGGGGCGGCACAGGCCTTCCACCCGGCTGCCGCTGGCCCGGGGCGGCCGCAGGGCGCGGATGGGGTTGAACTGGATGCGCCAGGGACCGGCCCGGCGCCAGGCCGTGACGGCCACATCGTCGAAGCCGATGGCCATGAGCTTGAGGAACACCAGCAGGTCATCCTCCGGCTCCCGCAGGCGGCGGCCCTGGCGCAGGGCCGCCGTGATCTCCGCCTCATGGCGTTCATGGCGCCGGGCCAGGGGCTCCCGCAGGCGTTCCCATAGCCCCCTGTCATAGGCGGCATTGGCCAGGCCCAGGACGTACACCCCCAGGCCGGGATGGTCCGCCAGCATGGTGGCAAGGCCCTGGGCGAAGGACTGTTCCAGGGTGGCGGGGGAGGAAAACGGCAGAGGCTTCACGGCGTGGGGGTCACGGCGCGGGCGGGGCCCAGATGGCCTGGCCCCATTCCATCAGGTCGCACAGGGCGTCCAGCACGTCCAGGCGGCGTATCCAGGCGTGGGGCAGGGCCTCCAGGCCGTACTGGGCGCCATACAACTGCCCGGCGATGGCGGCGGCGGTCGCGGAGTTTCCGTCCTGGTTGGCGGCGGTGGCCAGGACGCTGGCGAAATCCAGGTTGCGGAGCACGGCGTAGAGGCCGATGGCCAGGGCCTCGTCGGCCGTCCAGCCTTGTCCGAACCGGGGCGGCAGCTGTCCCAGGTGGGGGTGCTTCACGGCCTCCAGGGCGGCATCCAGGCGGGCGACGGTCGTTTCATGGCCACGCTGGGCCACGGCCATTTCCCGGGCCTGGCGGAGCGCCGCCCCGAGGGGCTGGCCCCCCAGCAGCAAGGACAGCGTGGCGGCCAGCACCGCCGCGGGCAGGTAGGCGGCCGGCTGTCCATGGGTCAGGGCGGCGCTGGCCATGCCCAGGCTGAAGGCCTGGGGGGCGTCCATGCCGGGCATCATGGCCAGCGGTGCCACGCGCATGACGCCGCCGCAGCCCTTGCTGTCATTGGCGGGATTTTCCGGCGTGCCCATGGCGCCGGTTTCCAGGACCGCCAGACAAGCCTCCTCCGGGGAACGCCGGAGATGCAGCGCGGCGTGTTTCATCAGCCTGCTGGCCACGTCGCCCCGGCCCTTGCCCCCCTGGGTCTCCCGCCAGTCCAGGTAGGACAGCCGCAACTGGGCCAGGATGTCGTCGTCATCGGTTTCCCCCCCCAGGTGGGCCCGTGTCAGTCCTTCCAGGGTGAAGAGGGTCATCTGGGTGTCGTCGGACACCACCAGCTGGCCGTGCTCGTACTGGGGCATGCGCAGGCCGCCGGGACCGAACCGCTGCTGGATGGCGGCCAGCTTGTCGAATTCCACGGCATGGCCGAAGCCGTCCCCCAGGGCGCCGCCCAGCAGGCAGGCCAGGCGGCGGGCCATGCCTTCATCCTGCCGGGGCGTGACCATGGCCACCCGCTCCACATGTTGTTCCTGGGCGCTGGTCTGGATGGCGCCCAGGCGTGCGCGGCGCACCCGGGAGATGGCCTCGGCGGCGGGGACCCCCAGTTCCACCAGCAGGTGGGCGGCGATGGTGCCGGCCCGGCCCAGGCCGGCGCGGCAGTGGAGCACCACCCGTCCCCCCTGGCGCAGCAGCCGGCGCAGGCGCAGGCCGGAATAGATCCAGCGCCGGCCGAAGTGCCAGTCGGGCACGTCCATGTCCGGGATGGGCAGGTGATGCCACTCCAGGCCTTCCGCCTCGGCCATTTCCCCCAGGCGGTCCACCTTCAGCAACTCGAATTCATGTTCCTCGATGAGGGTCACCAGGACGGTGGCGCCCCAGGCCCGGATGGCGGCCAGGTCCACCGCCAGTTCCCGCCGTTCGGCGCCGCCCCGGCCCACCTCGCACCTGCCCGGGCAATGGGTGATGCCCAGCACGCCCTTGCCCTGGGGCAGGGGCAGACTGGCAATCTCCAGGGAAGGGGCCGGCGTGTTGTGGCGCACCCGTGGCTTAGCGGTTGTAGCCCAGGTTCGGCGCCAGCCAGCGTTCCGCGGTGGGCAGATCCCAGCCCTTGCGGCGGGCGTAGTCCTCCACCTGGTCCTTGTCGATCTTGGCCACGGCGAAGTAGCGGCTGTCCGGGTGGCTGATGTAGAAGCCGGACACGGAGGCCAGGGGCAGCATGGCGTAGCTTTCCGTAAGGGTGACGCCGATGTTGGCGGTGGCGTCCAGCAGCTCGAACAGGGGGCCCTTCTCCGAGTGCTCGG
>CAZREY010000001.1:0-32089 GCA_964599015.1 uncultured Thiobacillus sp. | reverse complement strand
GGATTCCTCCACCGCGCCGGACTGGACCACGCCCAGTACGCCGCTGCCCGGCGCGCCGATGACGGCCTGGCCGGCCTCGGCCGAATCCACCCACAGGTTGTCGCCCACGGGCTGCAGGCCCTGGGTGTTGGCGAAATAGGCCAGGGCCACCTGGCCCAGCACCTTGGACTGGCTGTTGGTGTAGCGGCCCTGGATGGTGCCGTCCTCGGCCACGGAGAGGCCCGCCAGGCGGCCCGAGGCATACCCGTCCTGGGACACGGAGTTCACGCCGAAGGCGCTGCCGAACTGGGTGGTGCCGGACAGATCCAGGTCGAAGGTCAGGGGCGTGACGGCACCGGTGGTGACCGTCACATCCACGCCGGCGATGGGCATGGCGGTGGTCAGGGTGCCGCTGGAGTTGAAGGTCAGGGAGACGGGGGTGCCGGCACCCGCGCCCAGGTCCACGTTGGCGATGCCGCTGCCGTCGATGTCGCCGTACATGTTCCAGGTGTTCGCGGCCGCCGCCTTGACGAAGTAGAGGGTCAGGGCGTGGGCATTGCCCAGGGTGTCGTAGACGGTCACCGAGGTGGCGGCGTTGTAGCTGGCCGCGTTGTTGGTGGTGAAGGCCACGCCCGGGGCGGTCTGGGTGGAATCCACGTTGGCTACCAGGAACACGTCGCCCGTGGCCCGGGGGGCGATGTCCGCGAAGGAGATCTGCAAGGGACCCGGGCTGGCGGTGACCACGTTGCCGTTGGCATCCACGCCGTAGCCCATCAACTGCTGGCTCTGGCTGTTGACGATGGTGCTCTGGCCGTTGGCATCGGGCTTGTCCAGGTGGAACTGGCCGTTGCGGGTATAGGCTGTGGCGCCCCCCTGGTTCACCAGGAAGAAACCCTCGCCGCTGATGGCCAGGTCCAGGGGGTTGTTGGTGGTGCTGATGTTGCCCTGGATGAACTGCTGGGCCACATCGGCCACCTTGGAACCGATGCCCACCTGCAGGCCGCCGGCGCCGTAGAGGGAAGTGGCGTAGACATCGGCGAACTGCGTGGCCGAGGACTTGAAGCCCACCGTGGAGGCGTTGGCGATGTTGTTGCCGATGACGTCCAGGTTCTTGGCCGCGCCGTTGAGTCCGCTCAAACCCTGTTGAAAGCCCATCTCACCCTCTCCTTCTCAAAAAACGTAGGGCAGCCCCGAGTTTCTTGACCCCCTTGGGGGCCAGCCGCCATCAGGCGGCCTGGGGTACTCAAAATATCTGTCTGATCTGGTCCATGCCCAGGTTGCCCAGGCCGGAAACTTCCACCTCCATGGCGTTGTCCTTCAGCGCCACGCTCAACACCTGCCCCAGGGAATAGGTCGTCGCCGCCACATCCTTGCCCGCCGCCGTGGCGGTCACCTGGAATGTGTAGTCACCGTCCGCCAGGGCCGTGCCGTCGGTGCCCTTGCCGTCCCAGACGAAGCGCACCAGGCCCGAGTCCTGCTCGCCCAGGTCCAGACTACGGACCAGATTGCCGTTGGCGTTGTAGATGTCCACCTTGACGCTGTCCGCCTTCGACTCCAGTTCCACCCCCCCTACGCCGGCGGATTCGGACAAGAGCAGGTAATCCCCCTCCGCCAGCACCTGGTGCCCCACCATGCCCGCCCCCTGGATCACCTGGGAGGCGCGGAACTGGGCATTGAGGGCATCCAGGCTGTCGTTCAGCTGGTTCACCCCCTCCACCGTGGACATCTGGGCCAGCTGCATGGTCAGTTCGGCGTTTTCCATGGGGTTCATGGGGTCCTGGTTCTTCAGCTGGGTGACCAGCAGCTTGAGGAACCGGTCGCTCATCTCCTGGACGCTGGACTTGGCGGTGGCACTGCCGTTGATGGAATTGATCACATCGGTTTGGGGCGTGCCTTGCGCGGCGGTGACAGCCATGGGTTACTCCTGTATCAGGCCTGGGCGACAGCGATGGTCCGCTGCATCAGATTCTTGGCGGTGGACATGACTTCCACGTTCGTCTGGTACGAGCGGGAGGCGGACAGCATGTTCACCATCTCCTCGGCCGGGTCCACGTTGGGATAGGCCACGTAGCCCTTGCCGTCCGCCAGGGGGTGCTTGGGGTCGTAGACCAGGCGGGGCGGGGCGGGATCCTCGATCACCTCCTTCATGCGCACCCCCTGGGCCCAGGCTGCGCCGCCGCCCATGGGCACTGCCTGGAAGACCACCTGCTTGGCCCTGTAGCCCTCCCCCGTGGAGGCGTGGGCGGAATCGGCATTGGCCAGGTTGGAGGACACCGCGTTCAGCCGCATGGACTGGGCAGTGAGTGCCGAGGCGGCGATCTGGAAAACGTTGGACATGCTCATTCAGTGCTCCTCGATTCCTATCGTTCCGCGCCAACGGCCAGTTTCATGGTGCTGAACGCGGAACTGGCCCGGTCCAGCAGGAACTGGTAATGCAAGGCGTTCTCGGTGAAGTGGGCCCGTTCCACGTCCATGTCCACGGTGTTGCCGTCCAGGCTGGGCTGCACCGCGGCGCGGTACTTGAGGGCGGCGGCCGCGCCGCCGCCGGACGTCGTGCCGTCCAGATGCCCGGACTGGGTGCGGGCCAGGGTCAGGGGGCCGCCCGCGGCGCCCATGGCGCCGCGCAGGGCGGAGGCGAAATCCAGGTCCCGGGCCTTGTAGTTGGGGGTGTCCGCGTTGGCCAGGTTGGACGCAAGGATCTCCTGCCGACGCGCCCTGAGATTCAGGGCGGACTGCACGAAGGCCACTTCCTTGTCGATCTTGTTCAGCATCCGGGGCTCCAGCGCCATGGATTGGCGACGAAATACTGCACCGGTGTGAGCAATTGGCGTGCCAACGCAGGAAAACGCGTTAACACATTGATTATCAAGTCATGTGATTGATCCGGCCGGGAATGCGGCAGTCATGGGCGGCAAGCCGTGCCCGGGGCGGCAAATGTTGCCGGTAATTTGAAGAGGGGGACGGGTGAGCCCGGCCAGGGCCTCAACACCGGCCCGCTCCCTCACCCGCTACCCCACCTCCACCCGGTTGCGCCCGGATTGCTTGGCGCGGTACATGGCGGCATCGGCACGGGCGATCATGTCGGCACCGGCTTCCACATCCCGCCGTTCCACCACCCCGGCGCTGAAGGTGATGAGCACCCGCTCGTTCTCATGCAGGAAGAAGGCCTTGGTCAGCGCTCGCTGGACCCGCTTGAGCACTTCCGCCCCCTCCTCCGCGCCGGTGTTGGGCAGCAGGATGAGGAATTCCTCGCCGCCGTAACGCGCCAGGGTATCGGTGGGTCGCAGCAGGCCCTTCACTACGCTGGCCAGATGGCGCAGGGCCTCGTCGCCCGCCTGGTGGCCCAGGGTGTCGTTGAGCTTCTTGAAGTGGTCGATGTCCAGCAGGCCGATGGACAGGCTGGCACCCAGGCGCTCGGAACGGGCCAGTTCCCGCGCCATGGCCTCTTCCATGCCGCGCCGGTTCAGGGCGCCGGTGAGCTGGTCTTCCCGCAGCAGGCCGGAAACCTGGGCAAGTTCCTGCTCCAGCTCCTGGATGCGGGCCTGGGCCTGTTCCGCCTGCCCCCGGGCCGCCACCAGTTCCGTATGGCTCTTGCCCAGGGCATCCCGCAGATCGGCCACATCGGCGGACAGGCCTTCCACCACGTCGCCCAGTTCCGTGATGTCGGAGGCCTGGCTGATCTTCTCCGAATACGCGCCGATGCGGACCTGGTAGCCATCGGTGCTGCGGCTCATTTCACCGACACGGTCGATGAAGGTCGTGATCAGGGTCTTCAGCTTGGCCTTGGCTTCGTCCAGGCTGCCCTTGATAACGCCCTGTTTGTAGGCCAGTTCCCGCAGGCTGCGCTCCGCCTCCAGCAGGGCGTCCGCCTGCAGGTCGCCGGCCATGACATTCTGCATGGCCGCCAGCTGGCCGGAGAGCCAGGCCTCGTCCCCCACCAGCTCACCGATATTGAGGAACAACAGCCCCACCAGACGCTTCAGTCCGGCGGACAGTTCGTGGTCATCCTCGGCCCGCATCAACACCTCGCGCCAGAGCACGGACCAGGTGTCGAACTGTTCCGGCAACAGGGTATCGCGGCCCGACAGGGCCTGTCCCAATGCCCCGGCCCGTTGGGCGAGATCGGGCCAACGGGGATCGCAGCTGTCCGCCAATTGGCGGAAATGATCGGCCAGGGTCCCCACCAGGGGACGGCAATCCGTTTCCCGTGCGGGCTCGATTGTGGCGGCTTGCTCCACCCCGGATGTGGGAGCTGGCGTGGAGTCCGGCGAGGGCTCTGGCGTGTCCCCGGACGGGGATTCGGCGGAATCCTCGCCCAGGACATTCTCCGCACGGGCACCGGATGCCCAGGAATTCGCCAGGGCAACCAGTTTTTCCCCCAGTTGCTGGGCATTGCCACCGAAGTTGATCAGCACCCGTTCCATCATCTCCCGCTTGCGGGTCTGGGTCAGGCCGCTCTGGCGGGCATCCCACTGCTTGAACAAGGGCCGCAGCACATCAGCCCAATTCGTTTCCGGTTTACTCTCGCCACCGGATTCTTCCCGCTGTTGCTCCGCTGCCATGCCCGAGACCTCACTGTAGGCACGCTGAAAATTGTCCGGGGTGGGCGGTTTTCGCCGCGACGCCAGCAGACGGATGGCTTCACGGGCGATTTCAGCGGGTTGGGTAGGCTTGGCCATGACGGTCTCGGTAAACTTTGTCGCAATTAAAGCGTCTTGTAGTAGTTAGCGCCATTATCCCCTTGCCCTCGATGCCCGGTACCGATTTGAAACTGCGCCTCTCCGCCCTTCTGCTGTTTCTTGCCGTCCCTTCCATGGCCCATGCCGCGAACAAAGGCATGCAGGACATGCGCGAGGAGGCCAGGGCATGGCTGGCGGGGCAAGTGGCACAGTCCTATCCGGAGGCCGAGTCCCGGGTGGAGATCGGTCCTGTGGACAGCAGACTGCGCCTGGGCGCCTGCGAAAATTTCCGCTTCCTCCTCGCGCCCGGGGCACGTCTGTGGGCAGGCGGCTCCCTCGGCGTAAAGTGCACAGCCCCTTCCCAGTGGACCCTCTACCTGACCTATCAGATACAACTCGCCGGCCCGGCACTGAATACATCCCATCCTGTGCCGGCCCGGCACCTGCTGGGACCGGGCGACGTGACGCCGGCCCAGGTGCGCTATGAGTACGACCCGGGCGGCTACCTGAGGCAAATTCCCGACGGGGCCCTCACCCAGCGCCCCCTGAATGCCAACCAGCCCCTCCTCGTCCGTGACCTGATCCTGCCGGATGTGATCCAGGCCGGTTCCAAGGTGCGCGTCAAGGTCCAGGGACGGGGATTCAGCGTTGCCCAGGAGGGCAAAGCCCTCAACGGAGCCAAGGTGGGAGGGACCGTACAGGTCAAAATGCCCACCGGGCGCATCGTTCGGGGCATGGCAAACCAGGCTGGTGAAGTGGAAATCAGACCATGAGCAGGATGACGGACACCCTCGGAATGGCCGCGAGATTCCCATTAAAGGATCGAGGCCGGCTGCCGATATAAGGCTACAAAACGAGGGAAGAAGCCTGTGAAAATCGACAACACGCTGAAAACCGAAGCACCGGCCAAGGTGAAGGACGCCAGGGGGGGCAAGGGCCGCACCCTCTCCAGCTCCGCGCACCCGAGCGGCATCCACGACGAAGTGAACCTGACGGGCGACGCCACCAAGCTGCGGGAACTGGAGGCACGCCTGGCCGAGCTGGAAATCACCGACCCCAAGAAGGTGGAATCCATACGCCAGGCCATCGCCGATGGCACCTTCAAGGTAGACGAGGAAGCAGTGGCGGACGGCCTCATCAATGAAGCGATCAGCCATCTGAGCAGCCTGGGAAGACGATGAATACCGTTGACACCCCCTTGACCCGACTGAACCAGGCCCTGGCCGATTTCATTCAGTTTCTGGAAGAGGAGGCGGTTGCCCTGGCGGCCCGGGACGCGGAGCAACTGGGCGCCTTGCTGCCCCGGCGCAATGAAATCCACCGCGCCCTGGCCGGCCACTGGATGGAACTCGCGCGCTCGGCGGGCATCGACCAGCCCAAGGGCCTGGCCGACATGAGAAAGCACCTCTTCGCCGCTGGACCCGTTTCGCCCGACTGGCGCAAGCTTGAAGAACTCGCCCACGTCTCGGACCGTCTCAACCACGTCAACGGACGTTTGATCGAGGAACAGATGCGACGCACCCAGGCGGCCATGCAGGTATTGCAGAACTCACTCGCCAGCCGTGGCGTGTATGGCGCCGACGGCAAGGTGACGGATTTCATGAATTTGAACAGAAGGATCGACAGCGCATGAACACCCTGAGTCTGACCGTCACCGGCATGAGCTGCATGGGCTGCGTGAACAGCGTGAAGAACCTGGTATCCGCCCTTCCGGGCATCGCCGCAATCCAGGTGGACCTGGCTTCCGGCCGCGTCGAAATCACCCACGACCCGGCGCGAAGCGACCGCCAAGCCATCTGCCAGGCCATCAAGGACGGTGGCTACGGGGTGGCGGACTGATCAGTACTGCGCGCCCAAGACTTTCGCCGCCTCTCTTTCATGCGGCAGCGCCAACCCCAGCGACTTGGCGACATGGCTGTTGATATCCAGTGAAAACTGGCCCGCATGCTGGGAGGGGGGCAATGCGCCACCGTGTATCCAGCGGCGGGCCATGGCGCCCCCATGGGAGCCAATCTGGCGGGGCGAGGAATAGACAGCCGCAATGGCCCCCGATTTGACCAGCCCCGGCGAGAACCCCAGGACCGGCACCCGCAACCGGTAGCTGGCCATGAGCAGGCTTTGCAGGTTGGCTCCGCTCAACACCACCGCATCCGGCAACAGCAGGAAAACCTCGCTGCCGGCCAGGACCTTGCGCAGAGAAGGCCCCACGGCGCCGGCGTCATCCACGACCGTGGCATTCAGCCGCAAGCCCGCGCGCAGCGCCTCCTCTTCCAGCGTTTTCAGGATGCCGCTGTTATCGGCCGAGACAATCACGCCGATGCGGTTCTTCTGCGGTAACAAGGTCTCCAGCAAGGCCAGGCTGCGCTCCACCGGCTGGTCGATATAGACGAAGGCCACTCTCCCGGGCCCCATCCCCCCCGGCCAGGGGATGCTCTCCGCCGAAACCTTGGGCACCATCAGCCCCAGCACGTTCCCGCGGCCGGCATGATGGTACGCCACGAAACGCGTGGCCTTCAGGCCGACGGGGACGATGAGGTTTTCTTCAAGGGAAAGGCGCCTGACCTGCTCCTGGCTCAGGTCCCGAACATGCCAGACCCGCACGTTCCTGCCGGTGCCCAGGGCATCCTGGAAGGCAGCCGCCGCTTCCTCATAGGCGGCTTCGGACTCGCTCAGCACGACATGTACGGCCCCATCCGCCCAGGCGGATGCGGCAGACAGCCAGAAGATGGCGAACAACACCAGCCACAGCATCAGACAGGGGCCTCCCCAACCACTATCGGACCGGTCAGAAATCCACTTTGAAGTGCACGTATCCCCGCGTATCGAACTGGTTTTCAAGACTATGAGAAAACTCGAAATAGCTATCCCCGAGGTTTTGCGCACCGATGGCAAGCTCGGCCTGGGCTTCGCCAAGACGGAATCCCTTTGCAATATGCATGTCCCACCGCCGCGCGGCGGGCAGGGGGCTCTGGCCGATGGGTTCAAACGTCGAGACCCAGTAGTGGGAAAGGGTCAGATCGATTTCGCCAGGGAATTGGTGCATGAGGTGGAGACCGGCCAGATGAGAGGGCGAATATCGCTTCTCATCAAAGTTGCTGTCGATACGCAAAAAGGCATAGTTGGCCAACAATTGGGTGCGCCCGGAGGGGCGCCACTTCACCTGGGTTTCCAGGCCTTCCTGGGTGGCGCCGCCGATGTTGAAGAAATCACGGCTGTCCGGTGGATTCAGGCCAGAGCAGTTGCCCCCCAGGGGGCATTCCGCACTGATGAAATTGCTGATCTTTTCCCTGAACAGCCTGGCGTCCAGCGTGACCCCCTGTTCAGGCCACATGCCCAAATAGGAAATTTCCTGGCTGAATATCTCTTCCGGCTTGATGTTGTTGCTGGACAGGATATAGGGACCGAAAGTCCCCAAGGGCAAGCCGTTCGCGGCTAGCAGCGTCAGATTCCAGTCCGCCCGGGTTTCGAACATGACCGGGTTGCGATAGGCCTTGGACAGGCCCGCGCGCAGGGTGTGTCGCGGCGAGGGCTGCCAGCTCAGGGTAAGGCGGGGCGACCATTTGCCGCCGACAGTGTCGTAGTCCTCCCAGAAGGCCCCCGCGTTCAGCAGCCATTCCGGCGATACCCGCCATTCAAGATGGCCGAACGCTCCCTTTGAGTTCGCGTACAGCGTGTCATGGGTATTCCAGAAATGGAAAGACCGCACACTGTCCCGGCGCAGATAGCCGCCCCAGGAACTTCTCAATCCTTGGGCATGCTCGGTGTTGATCTGCAACTCTCCGTGCCAACGGGTGGTTTGCAGGTCCACCTCGTAATATGAACCCGCCGGCAGCGGGGCCCCGGTCGGCACATCCGCGGACGTACTGAAATGATTGAAGGAGGCCTTGGCCTGGAGCGTGCTTCGGCCTGACAGGGGTTGGCTGAAATCCAACTGGCCAAAGTACGATTTCACCGCCTCTTCATGGGGTTGGTTTTCCGCGCTGCTCAGAGAACCTTCGCCGCGCGATCCCTCCAGGACCCCCCAGTGGACCCCCAGGGTGCGCTGGGAAGCCAGGTTGAATTCCCCACGGTAGTTGATGGCGTTGCTGCGTTCGTCGTCGTACTGCCCGGAGAGTCCGCCATCCTCCCGGCGGCCGATGGTGATGCGGTGGCTGCTGGAGTCATTGGACCCCGCCCAACGGAACCAGCCTTCCCGATGATCATGATCCCCGGTGACGATATGCAGCAGCCGGCCCACCACGTCTTCGGGATGCCGGGTGATGATGTTGATGACCCCGGAATAGGCATTCGCGCCGAACGTCGCGGCGTTGGGGCCGCGCACCACCTCGATGCGCTCGATGTCGTCGATGGCCAGGGGCAGGCTGTCCCAGCGCACACCGCCGAAATAGGGCAGGTAGACGGAGCGGCCGTCCACAAGTACCTGCATGCGGCGGGCGAATTCGTCGGCCATGGTATGGGAGACGTTGTGGAACCAGCCTTTCATCTGCCCCACATACATGCCCGGCACCATGCGGAACAAATCGGAAAGGTTGTGATAGCCGCTGGCCTCGATGGTGGCCCGATCCAGCACGGTGATGGCATTGGGCGCATCCATGATGGGCTGGGCCAGGCGGCTGGCGGTCAACACCGTCACTTCCCCCCCACCCAGGAAATCCACCTCGCTGAGCTCCCTGGCTGCGGCGGATTGCCCTGCGTGGCATAGGACCAGCAGGCTCAATGTGAATGCGTACCGGGCGCCTGTCACCACAGCACATCCCCGCCGGCTTCCTTGCTCAAGGACTTCAGATACGCCTCGTGGGCAGCAAGATCTTCCGGCGGGGCGCGCAACACCTTCAACGCTCCGCGTCGAATGGGCAATCTATCCACCGGCATGTCGCCGGACGGCCGTTCCGCCACATCGATGCCCAGGGTCTCCTGGCCCCGGGTCATGGCCAGGTAGACCTCGGCCAGCAACTGCGCATCCAGCAGGGCGCCGTGGAAGTTCCGCCCCGAGTTGTCCACCTGGTAGCGCTTGCACAGGGCATCCAGGTTGTTCTTTTGTCCCGGGTGCATCTCCTTGGCCAGCTTCAGGGTGTCCAGCACGCCGCAGAACCTGCCTACCGGCCCTTCATCCAGGCGCTTGAGTTCCGCATTCAGGAAGCCCACATCGAAGGGCGCGTTGTGGATCACCAGCTCCGCGCCCCGCACGAACTCCAGAAACTCCACCGCCACATCGGCGAAGCGGGGCTTGTCCGCCAGGAACTCGTTGGTGATGCCGTGCACCGCCACCGCGCCGGCGTCGATGGCCCGTTCCGGGTTCAGGTAGACATGATAGGTGGCGCCGGTCATGCGGCGGTTGACCACCTCCAGGGCGCCGATCTCGATGACCCGATGGCCCAGGGCCGGGTCCAGGCCCGTGGTTTCCGTATCCAGCACGACCTGCCGCAATAGAGGCCGCATCAGCGTTTCCCCTCCATGACCAGTCGGACGCCCTCATTGGCCAGGGCATCCGCGCGCTCGTTTTCCGCATGGCCTGCGTGGCCCTTCACCCAATGCCATTCCACTTCATGGCGGGCGGCCTGCTCGACCAGGGCCTGCCAGAGGTCCTGGTTCTTCACCGCCCCGCCGCCGGCGGTCTTCCATCCCCGCCTGATCCAATTGGCGATCCACTCGGAAATGCCCTTCTGCACATACTGGGAATCGGTGTGCACGCGTACCTTGCAGGCGCGGTTGAGGGCCTTCAAACCCTCGATGACGGCCATCAGCTCCATACGGTTGTTGGTGGTATCCCGCTCGCCGCCGCACAGGACCTTTTCATTGCCTTCGTAGCGCAGCAGCACCCCCCACCCCCCCACGCCGGGATTGCCCTTGCAGGCCCCGTCGGTGAACAGATCCACCACCTTGTCCTTGGTCGTCCGTGATCCATGCATGTTCATTGCACCGTCTTGCGGGATGAGGGGGACCAGGCCGGGCGTGCCAGCCAGTTGCCGTCCCATTTGGGTTCGATCAGGCGCATGCCGTGCACCCGTTTGACCGCATGGATCAGATATACGCCCCCCCCCAGGGCCCACCAGCGGTCGCCCGCCGCTTCCAGGAAGGAAAACCGGCCTATCCACTTGCCCCGGTCCAGGGGCGGGGCATAGCAGGCCATGCGCCCCCCGGCGATATCAAAGCCCAACAGGGCCAGCCAGTCCTTCAGGCGGGCCAGATGGATGAAACGGCCATGCCAGGGCCAATCCGCGTCACGCGAACTGAAAACGCGCCGGATACCCCACATGCTGAAAGGGTTGAAGCCGGCAATCAGCACCCGGCCTTCCGGACGCAGGACCCGCTCCACCTCCCGCAACAACTCATGGGGGCTGGGAGAAAACTCCAATTGATGGGGCAGGGCCACCAGGTCCAGGCTTTGGCTGGCGATGGACAGACGCTCGGGCCGGCAAACCAGCACGCCCTGCCCGGGCCCGGCAGTAAAACGATAGGGCATGCGGTTCGCACGCAAATAGTCCACGCCGCAATTGCCCAGTTGCATGGCATTGAAGCCGAACAGGTCGGCGCTGACGTTGTCGAACCACGCCAGTTCCCGGTCCAGGACATAACGTCCCACATCGCTTTCAAACCAGGCCTGCATAGAATGAAGTGTCGTCGATCCAGAGTGAAAATATGCCGCAAATAACGCCCGTCCCAGCCTTCCGCGACAACTACATCTGGGCAATCCACGCCCGGCATGGAACAGAGCACAGGGCGGTACTGGTGGACCCGGGCGAGCCAGACGCGATTCTATCCTGGCTTGATTCCCGGGACGCGCGCCCCGTGGCCGTACTGATCACCCACCACCACCAGGACCACACCGGTGCCCTGCCCGCCCTGGCCCAACGCTGGACCGTGCCCGTCTTCGGCCCGAAAAAGGAAAACATTCCGGGCGTCAGCCATCCTGTTGCCGAAGGAAACACCGTGAACATCCCCGAATTGGACCTGGCCTTCGGTGTCTTGGAAACGCCGGGCCACACCCGGGGCCATGTCTGTTATTACGGCCATGGATGGCTGTTCTGCGGCGATACCCTGTTCTCCTGCGGTTGCGGCAGGCTGTTTGAAGGCAGCGCGGAGGACATGCACGCCTCCCTGCAACGGCTGGCCGGCTTGCCCGGGGACACCCTGGTTTTCTGTGCCCATGAATACACCCTGCCCAACATCGGCTTTGCCAGGGAAGTGGAGAACGGCAACCCGGCCCTGGAGGCGTGGCACCAGCAAGCCAGGCAATTGCGCAAGGCCGGGTTGCCCACCCTGCCCTCCAGCATTGGCCGGGAACTGGCCACCAACCCCTTCCTGCGCTGCCATGTGGCCGGGGTACGGGATGCGATCGCGCAACACGCCGGCACCTCCATGAACACCCCGTTGGCGGCATTCGCAGCCCTGCGGCAATGGAAAGACCAGTACTGAAAATTTATTTTTCTGTAAAACTTTCCGACAAACCCGGTTATTCCTTGGAGGGTGACGGGGGGACCGGTAAAATCCAAACGTTATCAATTGATTGCGTTCACGCGCCCTACCGCCCATGAAGCCGTGGCTGACCGCAAACATTGCCTTTCTGTGTCTGGCCGGTGCCGTCCTCCAGGCCCAGGCGGGTGAGGTCCCCGCCCCCACGCCGGAGCTCAAGATTAGTTACGCCATGGCCGGCACCCCTATGCCCAGCAACGGCAGGTCCGACTTGTGGGACCGGGTCCGCGCCGGCTTCGAACTGCCGGAATCCAATCCCGAACTCACGCGTATGCATGAACGCTGGTTCGAGCAACACCCCGGTCATCTGGAACGGGCCGCCGAGCGCAGCCGGCTCTATCTCTACCACATCGCGGAAGAGGTGGAGAAACGCGGCATGCCCATGGAGATCGCCCTCCTGCCCATGATCGAATCGGCATTCAACCCCAATGCCCTGTCGCCCATGAAGGCCTCCGGCATCTGGCAGTTCATCCCCTCCACGGGCAAGGTTTACGGCCTGCGCCAGAATGGCTGGTATGACGGCCGTCGTGACGTGGTGCAGGCGACCCAGGCGGCCCTGGATTACCTGCAGAATCTATACGGCATGTTCGGCGACTGGGAACTGGCCCTGGCCGCCTACAACTGCGGCGAAGGCTGCGTGCAACGGGCCGTGGCCCGGGGCGGCAAGCACTACGCCGGCCTGAAGCTGCCCACCGAGACCCGGCACTACGTACCCAAGCTGGTGGCGGTACGCAACATCATCCAGGACCCGGAACGCTTCGGCATCCAGTTGGACCCCATGGCCAACGAGCCCTATTTCATGCCCATCAGCCTCAAGCGCCCCATCGAGGCCCGCACGGCCGCCCGCCTGGCGGAGATGAGCCTGGATGAGTTCGCCGCCCTCAACCCCGGTTTCCAGCGCCGCGTCATCCATACCGACACCCGTGGTGTCCTGCTCTTGCCCGCGGACCGGGTGGAGACCTTCCAGTTCAATCTGCACCGTCAGGGTTTCGAGAAAGGCACCTTGCAAGCCTATAGCGCGAAAAAAGGGGAGAGCGTCGCCCGCATCGCGCAACGCTTCAATGTCAGCGTGGAGTGGCTGCAGGAACACAATCCCATCAAGCCCTGGCGCGGCAGGCTCACCAAGACCCAGGAGTTGGTGGTGCCCAAGGTGGCCGCCGGCAAGGGCGCGCCCAAGGCCCGGGTCTCCGTCAAGGACGAAAAACAGCCCGCCGCCCTGCGCAAGCACACGGTGCGCAAGGGCGAGACCCTGATGAAGCTGGCCCGCCTGTACGACGTGCCGGTCGCGGACATCCGGAGACTTAACGACATCACGGATCGCATCAAGCCGGGCATGGAACTGGATATCCCCGCCGGCGCGGCGGGTTAAGTCCTGTTTTCCCGTCCTGGCGCCGCTTCCAGCAACTGCCGGGTGTATTCGGAACGGGGCCGGGTCAACACCGCCTCCGTCACCCCCTCCTCCACGATCCGCCCGCCCCGCATCACGGCCACCCGGTGGGCCAGGTAGCCCACCACCGACAGGTTGTGGGTGATGAACAGGTAGGCCAGCCCCTGCTGGGCCTGGATATCCGCCAGCAGATTGAGGATCTGGGCCTGAACGGACACATCCAGGGCGCTGGTGGGCTCGTCCAGGATCAGCAGCTTGGGTTCCACCGCCAGGGCCCGGGCAATGGCGATGCGCTGGCGCTGGCCACCGGAGAATTCATGGGGATAGCGGCCCGCCGCGTCACCGGGCAGGCCCACCTGCTCCAGCAATTCCACCACCCTCAGGGCCCTGTCGCGGGCATCCAGTTCCGGCAGCAGGGAGGCCATGCCCTCCTCCAGGATGGCGCCTATCTTCATGCGCGGGTTCAGGCTGGAGAAGGGATCCTGGAACACGATCTGCATGTCCCGCCGCTTGCGGCGCAGGGCCTCGCCCCGCAAGGCGCCCAGGTCCGCCCCGTCCACCCTCACCATGCCGGCGGTGGGTTCCTGTAGGCGCAGCACTGCCCGGGCCAGAGTGGTTTTGCCGCAGCCGGACTCACCCACCAGGGCCAGGGTCTCCCCCGCGGCGATGGCCAGGCTGACGCCGTCCACGGCCTTGAAGTGGTCCACGGCCCGGCGCAGCAATCCCTTGCGGATGGGGAAGTGGACGGCCAGGTCGCGCACCTCCAGAACCGCTTGGCGAGTGGCCAGGGGCGAGTCGCTGGCGGCGGCGGCTGAGCGTATGCCGCCCGCCTCATGCCGCCCGCTGCCCTCCACCGGCCCCCTGCCCTCCGCCATCAGGTGGCAACGCGCGAAATGCCCTGGCTCCACTTCATGGAAGGCCGGCGCTTCCATCCGGCAACGATCGAACACTGCGGGGCATCGCTCGGCGAAACGACAGCCGGGGATGGCCGCGTCGGGACCAGGCACCCGGCCCGGCAGGCTGTCCAGTCGGTGGCCGCGCCGCTCCAGGCGGGGCAGCACGGCGAACAGTTTTTGCGTATAGGGGTGCCGGGGCGCCGTGTAGAGCTGCTCCCGGGCGGCCCATTCCACGATCTGGCCCGCATACATCACCGCCACCCGGTCGGCCATGTCGGAGGCAACATCCAGGTCATGGGTGATGAGCAGCAGGCCCATGCCCCGGTCCCGTTGCAACTGCTTCAGCAGTTTGAGTATCTGGGCCTGGACGGAGACGTCCAGGGCGGTGGTGGGTTCGTCGGCAATGAGCACCTCCGGCTCCCCGGCCAGCATCATGGCGATCAGGGCCCGCTGGCGCTGGCCGCCGGAGAGCTGGAAAGGATAGGCATCAAGCTTGTCGGCGGCCAGGTCCACGGCGGCCAACAGCCGTTCCGACTCGACCCGTGCCTGGGGGCCTGTCTGGCCGCGATGGGAGGCCAGGGCCTCGCCGATCTGCTCCGCCACGGTCATCACCGGGTTGAGGCTGGTCATGGGCTCCTGGAAGATCATGGCCAGGCGGCCGCCCCGAACGGGACGCATGGCGGTTTCGGGCAAGGCCAGCAGGTCATCGCCTTCCAGATCCACGCGTCCTGCGGCGATGCGCGCCCCTTCCGGCAGCAAGCGCATGAGGCCCAGGGCGGTCATGGACTTGCCGCAGCCCGATTCCCCCAGGAGGGCGACGCACTCATTGGCCCCCACCTGGAAGCTGACACCGTCCACCGGCACCAGCCGGCGCCCGCCGGCATCGATTTCCACGCGCAGGTTGTCGACCTTCAAACCCTTCAGGGGCCCGTTCATGCCTTGCGCTCCGACTTGGGGTCCAGGGCCGTGCGCACCGCGTCGGCGAACAGGTTGGCGGCCAGCACCAGCACGAACATGAACACGAAGGCTGCGGCCAGCTGCCACCACACCACCGGCTCCCGGGCCAGTTCCAGGCGGGCGCCGTTGATCATGTTGCCGAAACTGTTCATGGCCGGGTCCACGCCTACCCCCACATAGGACAACACCGCCTCCGCCAGCACCAGACCGGAGAAATCGATGACCGCGGTGATGAGCACCAGGTGCATGACGTTGGGCAGCAGGTGCCGCGCCAGGATGCGTGCCCTGGGTACGCCGAAGGCCTGGGCGGCCTGGACGAATTCCAGCTCCCGCAGCTTCAGGGCCTCGCCCCGCAGCAGGCGGGCCAGGCCCGTCCAGCCGGTGAGGCCCAGGATGCCGCACAGGGCCAGCAGGCGCACGTCGGCCCGGGCGGCGGCGGTGTCGAACAGCTCGGGATGGGCCTCGATCTGCACCTGCACCACCAGCACCGCGGCGGCGATGAGCAGCACGCCGGGAATGGAATTGAGGGTGGTGTAGAGATACTGGATCACGTCGTCCACCCGGCCGCCGTAGTAGCCGGCGGCGATGCCCAGGCCGATGGCGAAGGGCAGCATGACCAGGGTGGTGAGGGTGCCGATGAGCAGCCCGGTACGGATGCTCTTCAGGGACAGGTAGAGCACGTCCTGGCCCACCTTGTCGGTGCCCAGCAGGTGGGTGCCCGGATATTGCAGGGGCGGATAGTCCCGGACCTCCCGTCCATCGGGCCCCTTCATGCTCTCCTTGACATAGAGGTGGGTGGCCAGGGGAGCGGAATAGGTCTTCTCGGTCCGGGTGCGCAGGCCGGTGAGCAGCCAGTCCAGGGCCGAGAGCACCTCGCCGGAGTATTGCGCCGGCTTGTCCAGCGCGCCCGGCTCGTCCGGCAGCCGCTCCCGGTAGTGCAGGGAATCCAGCAGCCCCACGGCCAGGAAACAGGCCAGCACGACAGCGCTGGAGGCCCCCAGGCGACTCTTCATCACCTGGCGCCAGGGATCCCGCAGCCAGTCCTGATGGCGCATGGTCCAGACCAGGGCGATCACCCCCGCCAGGAGCAGGAACAGCAGGGCATCGGACCAGAGGACGACGGGCTTCATGTGGGTAGTCGGGAGTGGGAAGTGGGAAGTGGGAAGGCACCTGTCCCCCACTCCCCATTCCCCATTCTCCACTTCCGGAAGTTATTCATTCCAGCCTCACCCGGGGGTCCACCAGCGTGTAGGAGAGATCCGTCAGCATCAGGCCGATGATGTACAGCACGGAGCCCAGGAACACCATGGAGCGCACGATGGCGAAGTCCTGGGCCTGGATGGCGTCGATGGTGTAGCTGCCCAGGCCCGGGATGCCGAAGAAGGATTCGATGATCAGGCTGCCCAGGAACAGGCGGGGAATCACCACCACCACCCCGGTCAGTATTGGAATCATGGCGTTGCCCAGCACGTGCCGGAACAGCACCCGCGCATCGGACAGGCCTTTGGCCCGGGCGGTGCGCACGTAGTCCTTGCCCATCTCCTCCAGGAACAGGGCGCGGTAGAAGCGGGTGGAATCGCCGATGCCCGCCACCAGGCCCACCACCACGGGCATCACCAGGAACTTCCAGGCGTCCAATCCCGGCTGCCAGCCGGAGATGGGGAACCAGTGCCACAGCTTGCCCATGAGGTACTGGCCGCCGATGACATAGAACAGGCCGGAGATGGACATCAACGCCACGCACAGGATCACGCCCCCCGTATCCAGGGCAGTGCCCCGGAAGAAGGCCAGCAACAGGGCGAAAGTCACGTAGCACAGCAGCCCCACCAGGAAGGTGGGCAGGGCGATGGCCAGGGACGGGCCCATGCGCGCCTTGATCTCCCGGGCGATGTCCCGGCCGTCGTCGGCCATGCCGAAGTCGAAGGCGAACAACTTCAGGGATTTCTCCACGAACAGGGTATCCGTCACCTGCCCCATCCCTGCCGCCTGGTGGTTCACGAACAGAGGCTTGTCATAGCCGTGCTCCGCCTTCCAGCCGGCGATGGCCTCCGCCGTCACCCGCTTGGCCCCCAGGTGAATGCGGGCCATGTCGTCCGGAGTGTTCACCATGAAGAACAGGGCGAAGGTGAGCAGATTCACCCCCAGCAGGATGGGCACGGCGTAGAGCAGGCGGCGGATGAGATAGTTAAGCACCGGCTGTTGCCCTCAGGCGTTTGCGATAGGCCGCCACCGCGGGCCAGATGGCCGCCGCCAGCAGGGCCACGGTCAACACCAGGGGCCACCACACGGGCTTGTTCCACCTTTCCTGGTAGGCCGCCCGGGCCGGTCCGTCCACGCGCCGGTACTTGAGCTGATTGTGGGCCATGAGATTGGGTTCCGCGTTCATGACCCAGCCGTGGCGCAGGCCGAAGCTCTTGGGATAGAAGGCGAACACCCAGGGGGCATCCTCCCGGGCGATCTTCACCATCTCGTCGATGACCGCCTGGCGCGCGGGGCCGTTTTCCATTTCCTTCACCCGCTCGAACAGGCGGTCGAAGGCAGGGTTTTCATAATTGGCGGCGTTCTCCCCGTTGCTGCCCACCTTCTTGTTGGGGCCGTAGAGCAGGAAGAAGAAGTTCTCCGGGTCCGGGTAGTCGGCGTTCCAGCCCCACTCGAACAGCTGGGCGTTGCCCTTGCGCATCTTGTCCTGGAAGCGGTTGTAGTCCGTGGACCTGACCACCAGCTGGACCCCCAGCTTGGCGAACTGCTTGCGGTACCAGTCCAGGCGGGACTTGGCCTCCGGGCCGCTGGCCATGGTGTCGAAGTACAAGGTCAGGGGCTCCCCCGAACGGGCGTCCCGGCCGTTGGGATAGCCCGCCTCGGCCAGCAGTCGTTGGGCCTCTCCCAGAGGACGTCGGCGGGGCTGCCCGCCATCCCAGGTGTACACCACCGGATTGATGCCGGCCTGGCCCTCCCGCTGGCCGTATATGCCCGGCGGCAATGGCCCCTGGCCAGGCAGGCCCCGGCCGTTGAGGAAGATGGAGATGAACTCCTCATAGTCCAGGGCGATGGAAATGGCCTGGCGCAGCTTGCGGTTCCGCTCGGAGAGACTGCCCACCACCGGGTCCAGCATGTTGAAGCCCAGGTACCAGTTTGAGGTCCGCACGCTGGTGGTGAGCTGGATGCCCCGCTGCTTCATGTCCGGCGTCAGGTCCGGCGTGCCGTCGGCGCCGATGCGGATGGCCTGGTCGAAGCTGTCGGAGCTTACCCCGGAGGCGTCGTAGTATCCCTGCAGGAACTTGTTCCAGTAGGGCACATCCTCCTTTTCGAGGGAGTAGATCACCTGTTCCACCATGGGCAGGCGCTTGCCTGCGTCGGGATGGCCCGGCGGAAAGAAGTCATCGTGGTAGTTGGGATTGCGCTTGAGAACCATGACCCGGTTGGGATCGTTCTCCGCCAGGAAGTAGGCCCCCGTGCCCACGGGCTGCCAGTCGATGGTGAAGTTTTTCTCCGCCATGCCCCGCTGGCGGTAGAAACGCTCCGCCTCCTCCGGCACCGGCGCGAAGAAGGACATGGCCAGCCAGTACTGGAACTGGGGATACTTGCCGTTGATGCGGATGCGCCAGGTGTATTTATCCACCACCGTTGCACCGGGAAAATCAAACCGGTTCAGATCAAGATAGTCGTCCCGGGGGGCTGTTTTCGCCGCCTCGGCCAGGGCCCGGGCCAACTCCTTCAGGCCCACGATGTACTCCGCCATGAGCCCCAGCAGGGGCGACTGTACCCGGGGGTCCGCCAGGCGCCGGATCTGGAATACATAGTCGGCGGCCACCAGTTCCCGTGTGCCGGTTTCCGTGAACTGCCCGAAGCGCTCGATAGCAGCCAGCTCCGCCGGGTCCATGGGCACGTAGCGGGGCGAGCCGTCCGGTTTCCTGGCAAAGGCTGGATGGGGCTGGTAGCGGATGCCCGGTTTAAGCCGCAACTCGTACTCGGAGAAGGCCACCCGGCCGCTGTTGCCCGCCACCTCCCGGCCCCGGGCATCCAGATAGCGCACCTTCGGCATGGCCTCGACGGTGAGGGGTTCCAGTTCATAGGGCCGCTTGAGGAAGTGGTATTGCAACGCCGGCTCGTAGATGTTGCCGATGAAGACGTATTCGTTCTCGCTGTAGGAGCGGGCCGGGTCCAGGTGCTTGGGCCGCTCGGAGAAGGCGGAATAGAGGATGGACTGGCCGGTCTGGCCCGCCGGATAGGGGCTGTTGGGCGGGCCGGAGCAGGCCCCCAGCAGGGTCAGGCTGATCAGCAGCAGGCTTTGATACAGGCGAAGCATGCGACGCCCCCGCGTCACACCGGCGGACGCCGGTGTCCAGTTCGCGGCCTGGATTCCGGCTGCCGCCGGAATGACGTGGTCATATGCCGCTTACTCGAAAGGATGCCGCCGCACGATGGTCTCCTCCCGGTCCGGGCCGGTGGAGATGATGTCGGCGGGCACGCCGCACAGTTCTTCCATGCGCTTCAGGTACTTCTGGGCGTTGGCGGGCAGGTCTTCGAAGGTCTTCACGCCCACGGTGCTCTCCTTCCAGCCGGGATGGTCCTCGTAGACCGGCTCGCAGTCCGCCAGCATCTCGGAGCCCACGGGCAGGATGTCGCACACCTCGCCGCCCAGCTTGTAGCCCGTGGCGATGCGCACGGTGTCCATGCCGTCCAGCACGTCCAGCTTGGTGACGCAGAGGCCGGAGATGCCGTTGATCTGGATGGCGCGCTTGAGGGCGGCCGCGTCGAACCAGCCGCAGCGGCGGGGCCGTCCGGTGGTGGCGCCGAACTCGTTGCCCTTCTCCGCCAGCCACTTGCCATTGTCGTCGAACAGTTCCGTGGGGAAGGGACCGGAGCCCACGCGGGTGGTGTAGGCCTTGGTGATGCCCAGGATGTAGTGCATGGCGGACGGGCCCATGCCGGAGCCGGTGGAGGCGCCGCCTGCGGTGCAGTTGGAGGAGGTGACGAAGGGGTAGGTGCCGTGGTCGATGTCCAGCAGGGTGCCCTGGGCGCCCTCGAACAGCAGGTTCTCGCCCCGCTTGTTGGCCTCGTACAGGTTGCGGGGCACGTCGCCGATCATGGGCTTGATCTTCTCCGCCAGTTCCATGGCCTGATCCAGGGTCTGGTGGAAGTCCACCGTCTCCCACTTGAAGTAATGCTTGAGCACGTAGTTGTGGTAGTCCAGCACCTCGCCCAGCTTGGCGGCGAAGCGCTCCCGGTGCAGCAGGTCCTGCATGCGGATGGCGCGGCGGGCCACCTTGTCCTCGTAGGCGGGACCGATGCCCCGGCCCGTGGTGCCGATCTTGCCCGCGCCCTTGGCGGCTTCCCGGGCGTGGTCCAGGGCCACGTGGTGGGGCAGGATGAGGGGACAGGCCTCGGAGATGGTGAGCCGGCTGGCCACGTCCACGCCGCCCTTCTCCAGCATCTCCACTTCCTCGATGAGGGCTTCGGGAGAGCAGACCACGCCGTTGCCGATGTAGCAGCGCACACCTTCACGCAGGATGCCGGAGGGGATCAGGTGCAGCACGGTCTTCTTGCCGCCGATCACCAGGGTATGGCCGGCGTTGTGGCCCCCCTGGAAACGCACGACACCCTGGGCCCGGTCCGTCAGCCAGTCGACGATCTTGCCCTTGCCTTCGTCACCCCACTGGGTGCCGATCACCACAACGTTCTTGCTCATTTCGATTCCCTTGGTCGATCAGGAGATGGGTTAAGTGTTCAGGGGCTGGAGGGTCCAGCCGTCCTTGGTCTTGCCGAGGATGCGGTCGCACCCGGATTCGGCCCGGTGCCGGTCCTGGCCGGGCAGTTCGATCACCACCCGTTCCCCTCCCTCGCGCAACTGGTCGATGCGGGCCTGGAGGGCCGCGTCCGGATCATGGGGGGCCAGGATGCCGCCCCGGGCCGCCGGTTCCGCCAGGCAGTCCAGGATCTGGCGCAGGTCCAGGGAGAAGCCGGTGGCCGGGCGGCTGCGGCCGAACACGCTGCCGGCGCCGTCGTAGCGGCCGCCCAGGGCCACAGCCCGGGCCTGGCCACCGGCATAGGCGGCCATGACCACGCCGTTGTGGTAGCCGTCGCCCCGCAGGTCGGACAGGTCCACGCTCACCCGGGCCCCCTCCCCCGCCGCCAGCAGGCGGGACAGGTCATCCAGGGCCATGTGGATGGCGGGCAACTGGGGCAACACGGCCTTGGCCCGTTCCAGGGCCTCGCGCCCGCCGTAGAGTTCCGTCAGCGCGTTGAAGCCATCCCGCCAGGGTTTGTCCAGACCGGCCGCCAATGCAGCCACTTCCGGGGCATCCTTCTGGCGCAGGGCGGCAAACAACAGGCTGGCCTTGTCGGCATCCAGGCCGGAGCCCGCCGCCATGGCGTTGAACAGCCCGGCATGGCCCAGGCTGAGGCGCATGTCCGGCACCCCGGCCACCTTGAGAGCCGCCAGCAGCAGGGCCTGGATCTCCAGGTCCGCCTCGATGCCGGCATGGCCGAACAGTTCCGCCCCCACCTGAAGGGGCTCCCGGCTGGCCAGCATGCCGGCGGGCCGGGTGCGCAGCACAGGCCCGGCATAGCAGAGACGGGCCACGCCCTGGCGGTTGAGCAGATGGGCGTCGATGCGGGCGGCCTGGGGGGTCATGTCGGCGCGCACGCCCAGCATGCGGCCGGACAGGCCGTCCACCACCTTGAAGGTCTTCAGGTCCAGGTCCCGGGCCGCGCCGGTGAGCAGGGACTCGAGATACTCCACCAGAGGCGGCGCGATCAGGTCGTAGCCATAGCTGTCGAACAGATCCAGCAAACGCCGGCGCAGCCCTTCCGCGGCCCGTGCGTAGGGCGGCAGGATGTCCTCGATGTATTCAGGCAGAAGCCAGGCGGGGGTCATGGGAAAGGGAATGGCTTTTTAACGGGTCAACCAGAGGAGCAGTAGTCCGGCGAGCATGGAAAACAGGCCCATGAAACGCAATTGGCCATCGTTGAACCGGATCATGCGGGTAAAGGCTTCACGCCAGGCCGCGGGGGCGATGAAGGGCAGCACGCCCTCCATGACCAGCATGAGTGCCAAGGCCGGAATGAACACCTCGCTCAAGCTCACGCTTCAGGCCCATTCGCTCGTTCCATATCCCGCCACAGGCCCTACTTGCCGCCCCGGGGAGACTTCATGTAGCGGAAGAACTCGGAATTGGGCTGCAGCACCATGACATCGCTCTTGCCAGCGAAGCTCTGGCGGTACGAATCCATGCTGCGGTAGAAGGCATAGAACTCGGGGTTTTGGCCGTAAGCCGCGCCATAGATGCCGGAGGCCTTGCCGTCGCCCTCGCCCTTGATCTTCTGGGCTTCTCGATAGGCCTCGGCGATGATGATCTCCCGCTGCCGGTCGGCGTCGGCGCGGATCTTTTCCGCCTCGGCGGCGCCGGTGGAACGCAGTTCATTGGCCACGCGCTTGCGCTCGGCGTCCATGCGGCGGTACACGGATTCACTCACCTCGGAGGGCAGGTCCACGCGCTTGATGCGCACGTCCATGACCTGCACGCCGAAGCGGCGGGCGTCCTGGTCTGCCTTGGTGCGCAACAGGCTCATCACATCGTCCCGTTCACCGGAGACCACGTCGTGGACGGTGCGCCGACCGAACTCTGCGCGCATGCCATCGTTGACAGTCTGGAAGAGGCGGTTTTCCGCCCGCATCTCGTCGCCGCTGAAACTGACGTAGTACTTCTCCACGTCGAACACGCGCCACTTGATGTAGTAGTCCACCAGCACGTTCTTCTTCTCGGAGGTGATGAAGCGCTCCGGGTCGGCCGCGTCCAGGGTCAGAATGCGGGTATCGAAGTAACGCACGTTCTGCACGAAGGGCAGCTTCATGTACAGACCGGGCGACTTGTGGACCTGAACGATTTCACCCAGCTGGAACACCATGGCCGCCTGGCGCTGGTCAACGGTGTAGACGGACAGGGAGAACAGCAGCAGGGCCGCCACCAGCCCGGCGATAAGGTTTAGGGGATTTTTCATCATGGCCTCGCCTCCCGGTCACGACTGCGGAAGGCATCACGGGAACGGAAAAGACTGTCCTGGGGTGTGGTGGTATTGGGCGTGCCCTGAGGCAAGGCCTGCTGGGCATCCAGGCTGGGCTGGCCGGCGCCGGTCAGCTGCATGAGCTTGTCCAGGGGCAGGTAGATCAGGTTGCCACCCTGCTTGTCGTCCACCAGGACCTTGGTGGTGCTGGACAGCACCTGTTGCATGGCATCCTGATAGAGGCGCTCCCGGGTAACCTGGGGCGCCTTGTTGTACTCCGCCAGGATCTGCTTGAAGCGGGCGGCATCACCCTCGGCCTGGGCCACTACCCGGGCCTTGTGGCCATTCGCCTCTTCCAGCAGGCGGGCCGCCACGCCGCGGGCCTTGGGGATCACGTCGTTGGCGTAGGCCTGGCCTTCGTTCTTCAGGCGCTCCCGGTCCTGGCCCGCCTTCACCGCGTCGTCGAAGGCGGCCTGCACCTGTTCCGGCGGCTGGGCCTGCTGCATGTTCACCTTGCTGATGCTGATGCCGGTCTTGTAGCGGTCCAGCAGGTCCTGCATGAGCTTGGTGGCCCGGGCGGCGATGTCCGCGCGGCCCTCGTACAGCACGTAGTCCATCTTGCTCTTGCCCACGATCTCCCGCATGGCGGTCTCCGCCACCTGCTTCACCGCATTGTCCGGATCACGATTGGAGAAGAGGTAATCCTCCGGATCCTTGAGGGTGTACTGGATGGAGAACTGGAGGTCGATGATGTTCTCGTCGTCGGTCAACATCAGGGCCTCGGGCAAGACCTTGGCCTTGACGTTGTTCTTGTAGCCCACTTCCACCGTGCGCACCTGCTCGATATTCACCTCCTCCACGGTTTCGACGGGGTAAGGCAAATGCCAGCGGGGGCCGGGCTGGGTGGTTTCCAGGAACTTGCCGAAGCGCAACACCACGCCCCGTTCGCCGGCATCGACGATGTAGAAGCCGGAGGCCAGCCACAGCAGCAAGGCCAGCACCACCAGGAGTCCCGCGCCACCGGGCACATTGAACTCCCGGCCACCGCCGGACGGAGCGCCGCCGCCGGATACCTTGCGGCCGAACAGGCCGTTCAGGCGACGGTTGAAGTTGCGCCAGAGCTCATCCAGGTCGGGCGGACCATCCCGTTTCCCGTCGTTGCCCCATTGGGGGTCGTTCCAGGCCATGGCGATGGGCACCCCCCTGCGCACGGCGGCAAGGGGCCACAAGAGGTAACGCTGCACGACCCAAACGGGCACGCGCAAAAAGTCTTTAATCAGCTTCATTGATTTCCGCATCAGTATTGGACGGTGACCGGAGGTTTCTGGCGCAATCATTCAGGAGATGGCTGGCGAATTCACCCAACGCGTCCCGCAGCAGGTCGATACCCGCTCCAGTCCTTGCGGAGAGCCAAACGGCGGCGATCTTACCATACTCATCCCGTGCCAATTGGGGCTCCGCGCCTGTCAGGTCGATCTTGTTCATGACCCGGATCTGGGGAACATGTTCCGCGCCGATTTCCTTCAACACCTTCTCCACCTCTTCCATCTGGCGGGTGCGATTGGGACTGGCTGAATCCACCACGTGCAACAGCAGGTCCGCGTGGGCGGTTTCCTCCAGGGTGGCGTGAAAGGCCGCCACCAGGGTGTGGGGCAGGCGCGTGATGAAACCCACCGTGTCGGAGATGACGACTTCCCTGGACGCCTGGGGAACCCATAGTTTGCGGGAGGTGGTGTCCAGGGTGGCGAACAGCTGGTCGGCGGCATAGGCCCCGGCGTGGGTCAGGGTATTGAACAGGGTGGATTTGCCCGCGTTGGTGTAGCCCACCAGGGACACGGAGAACACCCCGCCCCGCTGGCGTCCCCGACGCTGCACGGCCCGGCTGCGGGCATGCTTGTCAAGCTTGGCCTCGATGGTCTTGATGCGCTGGGCGATAAGGCGCCGGTCCAGTTCCAGCTGGGTCTCGCCGGGACCGCCGCGCATGCCGATGCCACCCTTCTGGCGTTCCAGGTGGGTCCAGCCCCTCACAAGGCGGGTGGCGTAATGCCTCAACTGCGCCAGTTCCACCTGGAGCTTGCCCTCGTTGCTGCGGGCCCGCTGGGCGAAGATGTCGAGAATCAGGGCGGTGCGATCCAGCACCCGGCATTGCAGGTGGCGCTCCAGGTTGCGTTCCTGCACGGGGGAAAGCTCATGGTTGAAGATGACCAGCTGGGCATCGGCCATGCGGGCCGCGTCGCCTATCTCATCGGCCTTGCCCTTGCCCACGAACAGGGCCGCGTCCGGCTTGGGCCGCTTTCCTTCCACCACGCCCACCACATCCAGGCCGGCACTGGTGGCCAACAGCTTCAGCTCGTTGAGGCTTTCCGCATAATCCGGGTCGCCGAAATCAAGAGAGGCCAGGACGACAGCCAGCCCGGCATCGGGCCGCTCAAACATGAGTGGGCTGGATCAGGCGTCCTCGCCGGCGCGCTGGATAGACACCGGGCGGGCGGGCACCACGGTGGAAATGGCGTGCTTGTAGACCATCTGGGTCACTGCGTTCTTGAGCAGAACCACATACTGGTCAAAGCTTTCAATATGGCCCTGCAGCTTGATGCCGTTGACCAGATAGACAGAAACCTGCACTTGTTCCTGGCGCAAGGCGTTGAGGAACGGGTCTTGTAGTTGCAGCCCTTTGCTCATGGGATTTCCTTATTGATTCATTGGTTATCGGATGAAGATTCTATTACCTTTTTCCCATTCGTCGACCTTGACCTGGGACAGTATTTATCAAGTAGGTCCATGAACTTGTCGCGCCGCAGCCATTTCCCATATGGCCCGGCATGCGACTTCCTTGCCTCTGCTGTTGATTCGGAGTCTCTTCACTGTGCTGGTTGGTACGTCTCCACCTTCTCACGGCCCATGGAAGAGGCATATTCTTAGTCTATGATTCAATGAGTTCTTTCCGGGAATCCTGATGGAAGCTTCGGTCATCAACTCCGCAAGCCAAGTCGCCTCATCCGTGGCGGGTGCGCCAACGACCAGCCCGATCACGCGCAAAGCAGCTGAAAGTGTTTCCCGCCAGGCCGTCGCCGAGGATGCAAGCGCGGAAGCCGCCAAACAGGCTGCCTTGAAGCGCAAGGCCGAAGCGAGGGAAGCCGCCACTTCCACCCCCAACGAAGCCCCACCGTCCGTTGGCCGTATCCGCTTTGAATTGGATGACGGCACCCGGGTCGCCAAGTTCTTCGACACCAAGGATGTGTTGATCTACCAAGTGCCGCCGGAGGGCACGATCTATCTGGTCCGTGTCCAGGAAACGGCCGAGCAGGATCAGATCGAAACCAGCGCCTAAGCCCCGGCGTTCCGTTCGCCGCTGGCTCCCGGTTTTAGCCGAAGGTCTTCTTGCGGTGCCGGCGCTCGCGGCGGACCTTGTTCACCTCGCGCTGGGTGAGTGACTTGGGCTTGCGGTCCTCGAAGGGATTGACGTTGGCCTTGAAATCCACCCGTAGGGGCGTGCCCGCCAGGTCGAAAGACTTGCGGAAGGTATTCTCCAGATAGCGTTTGTAGTCGTTGCCAATGCCTTCCAGGTGGTTGCCGTGCACCACGATGACGGGCGGGTTGCTGCCGCCCTGGTGGGCATACTTGGGCTTGGGCCGGAACAGGCCGGACTTGGGCGGCTGGTGCTGGGCGATGGCCTCGTGCAGGATCTTGGACAGGCGGGGCGTGGACAGCTTGGCGAAGGCCGCGGCATAGGCTTCGTCCACGGATTTCAGTACGCTCCCCACTCCCTGGCCATGGAGGGCGGAGATGAAATGGAAACGGGCGAAGGAGAGGAACTCCATGCGCCGGTCCAGTTCCCGCTTGACCTGGTCACGTTGGTAGCCGTCCAGTCCATCCCACTTGTTGATGGCCACCACCAGGGCGCGGCCGGACTCCAGGATGAAGCCCGCCAGGTGGGCGTCCTGGTCGCTGATCTGCTGGTGGGCATCCAGTACCAGCACCACCACATTGGCGTCCTCGATGGCCTGCAGGGTCTTGACCACGGAGAACTTCTCCACCGCCTCGAACACCTTGCCCTTGCGGCGCACCCCGGCCGTGTCGATGAGGGTATAAGGCCGGCCGTTTTTCTCGAAATCCACGTAGATGGAATCCCGGGTGGTGCCCGGCTGGTCGAAGGCGATGACCCGCTCCTCCCCCACCAGGGTGTTGACCAGGGTGGACTTGCCCACGTTGGGCCGCCCCACGATGGCGATCTTGGGATGGTCGTCCGCCCCCTCCTCCTCCGCCTCGTCGCCAAAGGGTTCCAGGGCCAGGTCCATGAGTTCGCGCACACCCTCGCCATGGGCACCCGAAATGGCCACGGGATCCCCCAGGCCCAGTTCGTGGAACTCGGCGCTCACCACCCCCCGGTTCATGCCTTCCACCTTGTTCACGGCCACGAACACGGGCCGTCCGGTACGGCGCAGGCGCTCGGCGATGATCTTGTCCTGGGGGGTGACGCCGGCTCGGCCATCCACCAGGAAGATGATCACGTCCCCCTCGTCCACGGCCTGGAGGGTCTGCTTGGCCATCTCCGCCAGGATGCCCGTGTCCACCACCGGCTCGAAGCCGCCGGTATCCACCACCAGATAAGGCTTGCCGCCCACCCGCCCGTGGCCGTAATGGCGATCCCGGGTCAGACCCGGCAGGTCGTGCACCAGTGCGTCCCGGGTCTTGGTGAGCCGGTTGAACAGGGTGGATTTGCCGACGTTGGGTCGGCCGACAAGGACAACGGTGGGTTTCATGGCAGCGAAGGGTAAAGGGGGTAGGGCGAAGGGTGAAAAACCCCGACATCAACCCCTTTTGCCTTCTCCCTTCCTCCCTTACTGGATCTTGAGTGCATATACGCCGCCATTGGCGGTCTGCACCACCAGACCGGATTTGAGGGGGATCATGACGCCGGGAATGGCGCTGCCGTCGGTGGCCGCGCGGGCGGCGAAGGCGCCATCGTCCACATTGACCAGATGGACATAGCCCTGGAAGTCGCCCACCGCCACATGGCGTCCGGCCACGGCGACGGGGCTGGAGAGGCGGCGATCCCGCAGCTTGTCCTGCTTCCACGGGCTGGTGCCGCGAATCTTGTCGAAGGCTTGCAGGGCGCCGTGCTCGTCGGCCACGTAGACCATGCGCTCATCCATATCAAGGCCGCGCAATGCAGAAATATCCCGTGCCCACAGTCCGTTGCCGCGCACGGCATCGAAGCATGCCACCCGTCCCTGGAAGGCGGCGGCGCAGACCCGCTTGTCATCCATGGCCAGGGGGCCCACCACGTCGGCGATGCGTTCAAGTTCACTGGTGCCCCGGGGCAAGGCCACGTTGGATTCCCACAAGGGCGCGCCGTTGTTCAAGGCCAGAGCGGAAATACGGCCGCCCGCATGTCCTGCGTATAGTGCCTCGGCGGTCAGCAGCATGTGGCTCTGCTCGCGCAGGGTCAGGGCGGGCAGACTCCTGCCCGCATCCCAACGCAGCTTGCCGTCGCCGGCTTCCAGCAGATAGACGTGGCCGTCGTTGGCCCGGGCCGCGACGACTCCACCGGCAGCCACGGGCGGCACCAGCAGCTCGCCGGACAGCTTGGTGGTCCAGGCGGGCATGCCATCCTTGACACGGAAGGCGAGCACCATGCCCTTGGGCGTGCCCACCAGAACCAGGCCTTCACCAACGCCGACACCGGCGGACAGGGGTTGTCCGGCCTCCGCGCGCCAGAGTTCGCGTCCCGTGGCCAGATCCAGCTTCACGATGCGCCCGTCCCGGCCCGCCGCGTAGACAGCCTCGCCGTCGGTGGCGGGAGAAAAGGCATACACGCCGGCGGGGCCCACGCTGGCATCCCAGGCCCGGGACAGCCCCACGCTGGGTTTGATTTCCACCAGCTCGGCGGGCTTGACGGCGGACTTGCCGGAGCCGAACCAGCCACCCACCGTGGACGTAACGGAAGAACAGCCTCCCAGGGAGAGGGCGAGCGGCAGGGCGAGGGTGGCCAACCAGGCAACGGGTCTCACATCAACCTCCCAGGGCATCCAGACGCATTTCCACCAGGGGCTTGAGAGAACTCTTGTCGCCCAGCTTCTCCACGGCCTCCTTGTACGCGGCCTTGGCTTCCTCGGTCTTGCCCTGGGCCACCAGCACATCCCCCTTGAGTTGACCCGCCAGCCCGGCGAAGGCCGGCTCGAAGGGCTCATTCAGCAGTGCCAGCGCCCCCTCCAGGTCCTTTTCCTCGAACTTCAACCCGGCCAGGCGCAGGCGGGCCAATTGGACCGTGCCCTCGTCCCGGGCATGGTCCAGGGCATATTCGTACTGGGCCCGGGCACTCTTCATGTCGCCACTGTCGTAATTGATGCGCCCGGCCAGCCAGGCAGCGGGGGCTGCATAGGCGCTGCGGCCGTGGTTTTCCATGATCTGGGCGGCGGCGTCCTTGGCCCCCTTCACATCGTTCATGCCCGCCGACTGGATCACCCGGTCGAACAGCATGGAGGCCTCGGCGGCCTGGTTGCGGCTCCAGGTCTCCCAGCCACGCCAACCGGCCACGACCAGCAGAAACACCGTCACGCCCCAGATCACCTTGTTGCCGTGCTGCTTCCACCAGGCCTTCGCCTCGTCGAGCTGTTCCTGTTCTTCCAGATCGAATGCCATATCAGAATCCTTTCAAAATTTCCGCCGCCAGGTCCAGGGGGACCCGGCGCTGCTCGCCTTCCATACGCAATGGTTTCACCGCCACCTCGCCGGCCGCCGCCTCGTCATCGCCGATGATGACGGCATGGCGGGCACCGCTGGCATCGGCCTTCTTCATCTGGGACTTGAAGCTGCCGCCGCCGCCGTGCACCACCACCTTCAGGCCCTCGTCCCTCAGGGCTTCGGCCGCCGTGAGGGCGAAGCGGGAGGCGGCCTCCCCCACGTTGACCACATAGGCATCCGGGCCGATGGCCTCGGGCGCCAGGTCGGCTTCCCGCATCATCACCAGCAGGCGCTCCACGCCCATGGCATAGCCGCAGGCGGGGACGGACTTGCCCCCCAACTGGGCCACCAGTCCGTCGTAACGGCCACCGGCGCAGACCGTACCCTGGGCGCCCAGGCGGTCCGTCACCCATTCGAACACGGTGTAGTTGTAGTAATCCAGGCCGCGAACCAGGCGGGGATTCACGGTGTAGGGAATGCCGGCGGCATCCAACCCCTGCTTCACGGCCTCGAAATGGGCCAGGGCCACATCGTCCAATTCCGCCATGAGTTGGGGCGCGGCCTCCACCAGGGCCTGCATGGTCGGGTTCTTGGAATCCAGGATGCGCAGTGGGTTGCTGTGGAGGCGCCGCCTGGCGTCCTCATCCAGTTCCGCTTCGTGGGTCTGGAAATAGGCGATGAGTTTTTCGCGGTGCCGGGCGCGGGATTCGGCGCCCCCCAGGGAGTTGATCTCCAAGTGGATGAACTCCCCCAGGCCAAGCAGCCGCCACAGCCTGGCCGTCATCAGCAGGTGCTCGATGTCCAGCTCCGGGCCGGCGAAGCCCAGGGCCTCCACGCCCACCTGATGGAACTGGCGGTAGCGGCCCTTCTGGGGCCGCTCGTGGCGGAACATGGGGCCCCGGTACCAGAGCCGCTTGCCGCCGTCGAACAACAGGTTGTGCTCTATGGCCGCGCGCACGGCGGAGGCGGTGCCTTCCGGGCGCAGGGTGAGGGATTCCCCGTTCAGTTCGTCGACGAAGGTGTACATCTCCTTTTCGACGATGTCCGTCACCTCGCCGATGGCCCGCTTGAACAGGCCCGTGTGCTCCAGGATGGGGGTGCGCATCTCCGCGTAGCCGTACTGGTCCAGCCAGTCCTCGACGATGGTCTCGAAGTGCCGCCAAAGTGTGGCATCGGCGGGCAGGATATCGTTCATGCCGCGCACGGCGCGGAGTTGGTTGCTCATGGAATAGGCCGGTTCAGTTCTTCTTCGCGCCGTAGGTGCGCTGGACGTAATCCTCGACGATGGCCTGGAACTCCTCGGCGATGCGGTCGCCCTTGAGGGTCACGGTCTTCTCGCCGTCCACGTAGACGGGGGCCACGGGCGTCTCGTTGGTACCGGGCAGGGAGATGCCCACGTTGGCGTGCTTGCTCTCCCCGGGGCCGTTCACCACGCAGCCCATCACCGCCACGTTCATGCGCTCCACGCCGGGGTATTGGCCCCGCCATACCGGCATCTGGGCTCGCAGCCAGCCCTGGATCTTCTGGGCCAGTTCCTGGAACACAGTGGAGGTGGTGCGGCCGCAGCCGGGACAGGCGGTCACCAGGGGCGTGAAGGAGCGGATGCCCATGGTTTGGAGTATTTCCTGGGCCACCTGGACCTCGGTGGTGCGGGACTCGCCGGGCTGGGGGGTGAGGGAGACGCGGATGGTATCGCCGATGCCCTCCCGCAGCAGCACGGCCAGGGCCGCGGTGGAAGCGACGATGCCCTTGCTGCCCATGCCCGCCTCGGTGAGGCCCAGGTGCAGGGCGTAGTCGCAACGGCTGGCCAGATCCTGGTACACGCTGATCAGGTCCTGCACGCCGGAAAGCTTGCAGGACAGGATGATGCGGTCCGCCCCCAGGCCCAGTTCCTCGGCCCGCTTGGCGGAATCCAGGGCGGAGGCGATGAGGGCGTGGCGCATCACTTCCTCGGGTTCGTGGGGCGTGGCCCGCTTGGCGTTGTCGTCCATCATGCGCGCCAGCAGCTCCTGGTCCAGGCTGCCCCA